>JAEEVO010000017.1 GCA_016290905.1 Lachnospiraceae bacterium
AAATTGCAAGAAACATTCAGGAAACCTTCAGGGAAAGATGTGGGGCAATAACCTGCAAAGATCTTAAGAAAGTTACTGATGGGAAACCTCTGTGTTCCTGTGAAGAGTGTGTCAGGAATGCAGTGCTCATATATGGGGAGATATTTGGTCTGTGATGAATCAAGATACAGCAAGGTTAAGAAGGCTTTGGTCGGTACATAATGATAACGGGGACGGTTCTTTTGGAACCGTCCCCAATGCATTACCAAAGAATAAGATCCTTCGCTAACGCTCAGGATGACATAAAAAAGCTCATCTTAAAGCCGGAAATAAGACCTTAACAGTCCAGATGATAAATGTAATCTCTTTCTGCTATAAGGATTTCATCATAGGCTTCAAGCTTTTTAATAAGCTCGGAGATGCCTTCTGCATCGGTATCTTCAGCAAGTGATAATGCGTACATGTTTAATTCTTTGTAGTCGTAGAGAATGCTGAGTCCGAGCTTCTTGAAGATTTTTTTGAGCTTCTTCTTTGAAGCGTTTTCCGATACCGATATTATGACGGTGTTCATGCTGTATTCAGGTTCTACGGGGTCTACATCGATCACATCGTCCGAGGATTTATCGGTGAGGTTTACGATATCCGTAATTTCCGCACTGCCGTCCAGACCTTTATATAAATATACCAGTGAATAGTTTACGGGTGCACCGGGGTAAACAACCTGTGACTCACATAAAATGCAATAATTCGTACCTGCGACAACCTGCTCTGACAGGACTGCCAAAGGTGTGTAGGATACTCCAACAAGATTGTTAAGAGCCTTGTTAAAGGCTTTTTTTTTTTTTTTTTATGCTCTTTGAAACCTTGGGACTTGAAGACTGGAACCAACCTCCGGGAAGATCGTTGATATTTGTTTCGACATCTGTATCAACTATCTCGTTGATGCTTACTTTACCGCTCAGATCTTCGTATATTGAAACTATGCAGAAGTATTCTTTGGCGTTCGGAACAACGGCCTTGATCCTGCATAAGTATAAATGGTTGGTGCCGGCTACTACCTGGCTTGCAAGGTAAGCTACGGGTGTTACATCGCTTCCAACAAACTTCTTAAAAGCTTTCTTAAATATTTTCTTGCGAGTTTTTGTGAGAGTTGGTGTCTTCGCTTTCTGAAAACCGCCGTCAAGTTCAATCTGCTCGGAGATGAGTTCTGCGTCAACCGTACCGGTCTCGATACCGTCGGTTGCCGAATACAGGTATTTTCCGCCTGTGGATAATTCTTCGAGTTCTTCGGCAGTGATCGTCACGGTTTCAAAATCCGGCTTTTCCTCAGCGTGCCCGGCAACGGGACAGGCCAGCATACTTGCTACCATTGCAGCACCTAAAGCATAAACAAATTTTCTCATTACTAAAATCCTCCTGTGTTTATGTCAGTTATAATCTGACTTCTTTGTTTTTTTATTGTTTTCAGATATTAGACGACGTGGAACCGGACCGGGTTCCGAAATTTTTAAACAGCTATTGAAGAACAGCTGTAAAAATGATATACTTTTACCAATAATAAGGAAAGGAGAGATTTTGAAAATGAATAAGATTTTTAAGAAATTCAGTGTCGGTTTGTTGGCAGTTCTAATGGTTTTGAATGTAGCATTCTTTGATGCTGCCGATGTAGAAGCGGGTGTTATGAAGCAAACTCCGGTTCTGTTTTCTTCAAATGAAGCAACGGATCAGGTTTCGGTTGCCAAGCCGGGGATTTCGGTAGCAACTGACGGTGATACGGTAACTCTAACCATTAAAAAAACAGAAGGCGCGGAAGGCTATTTTATTTACGCAAGAACCAAGGGTACAAAAGAATATGAATTGGTAGGAGAGTTGAATAAAGCCGGAACAAGGAAAAGAAAGTTTACTATATCCGGTCTTTCAAACGGCACATACTACATAAAGGTACAGGCATATGCCGGAACCGCAGCTTCTCAGTTCAGTAAGACAAAAAAGGCAGTAATAAACGTATCCAAGGTTGATGTTCATGCCGAACTGCTTTCATCATGGGAAGAGGATGCTCCCGCAAAGCAGGCAATAGTATCATATGTGGAAGCCATAACGGATGAAACAAACAAGGATTATATACCTGTCGAGAACCGTATAGCAGTGTTTGATATGGACGGTACGGTATACTGTGAGACGGATCCGAACTATTTCGACCATTTGCTTCTTGCATACCGTGTTCTGGAAGACGAAAACTATAAAGATATCGCTTCTGAATTTGAAAAGAAGGTAGCAAACGATGTTCTTTATATGAACGAAACAGGCAAGGAACCCCAGAATATGTCCGTAAACCACGGAACAGCCGTGGCGTCGTCTTTTAAGGGCTTTACACCTGATGAATTTTATAATTACATCGCAGAGTATAAAAAGACTCCTATGAACAGCTATTCTAACATGACTTTGGGTGAAGCATTCTACGAACCCATGCTTCAGATAATCGATTTCCTGCAGGCAAACGACTTTAAGGTATATATAGTAAGCGGCACGGACAGGTTCATAGTGAGGGGGCTTTTGAAGGATTCAAAACTCAACCTTCCCAACAGTCAGCTTATAGGTTCGGATGTGACTCTTGTTTCGGACAATCAGGGTGATACCGACGGTCTCAACTATGTATTTACCGATAAGGACAAAGTAGTATTCGGCGGTGAATTTATAGTAAAGAACCTTAAGATGAACAAAGTAACCGTTATCGTTCAGGAGATAGGCATACAGCCCGTTCTGTCATTCGGTAACAGCACCGGAGACGCCAGCATGGCCGAGTACGTTACTACAAATAACAAGTACAAGAGTCTTGCCTTCATGCTCTGCTGTGACGATACAGAGCGTGAGAACGGAAACGTTGAGAAGGCAAACAAGATGTACTCACTTTGTGAGCAGTATGACTGGGTACCCGTATCCATGAAGAATGACTGGAAGACCATATACGGCGAAGGCGTAGAGAAGATAAAGTAATTGTATTCTTCGGATTTTTGTGGTACAATGACATACAAAAGTAACGGAAAGGAGCTTGCAATATGAAAACAAAAACAAACAAGATATTTATTAAAACGGCTGTAGCACTCATGTTCGTGCTGTTTGCCGTTATCTTCGCCGGGAAAAACGACGCAGAGGCTAAAACCACCGATGTAGTTCGTGTTTCTACTCAGAAGGAACTGAACGCAGCTATGAAAAATGCGGATGTCGGAACTATAATACTCAGATCTCAGATGTATGGCAGGATTACTATCAAGCGTTCTAAGGCAGCTGCTGAGAAATTCCTGATCGTCGACATGCCGAATGCTTTAATCGAAAATAAGGCGGTATTTGCTGAAATAGGTATAATAAGAGCCGGAAATTATATTGAAAGCGTTTCGGGAAACAAGATAGTTACTTCTTCCGATGCTGTAAGGGGCACTTTTTTCGTAAATAAAGGCAAAAAGATCAAAAGTCTCAAGATACAAAGTGCCTACGGAGATCTTGATTACAGTTATATTTTAAGAAAGGGTGCCAAAATAAAGGAAGTAAGTTATGTTTATGTCGGAAACGACGCTCCTGTTGAGAGTGCTTACAATAAGAGTAAAAGAACACTTACGTTAGCGTTTACGGATTCTGCCGACTGCAGCCGCTCTTTTACGGTAAAATATGACAAAAGCGGGCGTGTGACAAGGTTTACCTGTGATTCAAACTGGGTGGAATACAGTTGTGATTACAAGTTTAAATATGATTCTGACGGAAACATTACAAAAAGAACCGGAAAAGATAATGAGAGCGGAAAGTTTACCGAAACGGTTACTTATTCCGACGGTAAGAAGCAGAAAGATGTTTTCGAAGGCGCGTATCGTTCAACCCTGCAGATTTATTTTTATGATGAAGACGGAAATTTGATAAAAGTTGAGATCACCGGAAAAGATCAGATGGATGGCGAGCCCTTTGATATAGGTTACATCAATGAATATGAATATGATAATGACGGACATCAGACCTACGCAAGATGGGAGGATACAGAAACCGGCAATTTCATAGAATATGATTATATTTATAACAAAAAGGAATTCCTGATTAAAAGCATAGGTAACAATTCGGGAAGCGAAACTGTTTATACATATGAATACAACAAGGCAGGAGATCTGCTTAAGGCAAGCAATACCAACGAAGGAACTACCCTTACCACAACCTATGAATATGACAATCTTGGAAATTTCTTAAAGTCATATTCATAAGTTCAATCGGATTTCACAGATAACGTAAAAAACGGAAGAGTGCAGAAAAACTGCCTCTTCCGTTTTTGGTGTGATAAATATTTTATTTTACCCTGCCGGTTAGGATCTCACTGATCTTCTGACCGTTTGTAAGAGTTACGATAATCTTGATCTTAAATGTACCTACGGACTTCCCTTTAATCTCACCTAAGGAATATACTCCCATACGATCCTTGTCGGTACATGAGTCGGTGATCTTTACGTTGGATTTTCCGGAAATGATCTTGTATGAAACAGATTTGATAAGATCGCCCTTGTTTTTGAAGAAAGATACTTCTATACAGTTGTAATGTCCCTTTCTGACATTTAATGAATAATTGTCAAATATTATATACTCGACAATATCATCCCATGAATATTGTCCTTTTTTATTGTCGGAATTATCTTTGTCCTTATCCTTGTCTTTATCTTTATCCTTATCGTTGTCTTTGTTATCCTTTGAGGTATCGTCGTTTTTATCTTTACCGTTGTCCTTTGAATCCGTATCTTTACCGGAGCCTGAAGATCCGCTGTAAGCGGGATTTCCTATGGTGACGGTTTTATTTACGTCACTCATTGTTTTGTAATTGAAGGCTTTTTTTGCTATAGGGAATGCATTTGAATATTCCGAAGATTTTAAAGGATCGTCAAGCGTATGCTTTTCGGAAGGATCGGCAGAATCAAAGTCGGAGCTTCCCATCAGGAAATAATCGTAACAGTATTCCGCACGGCTGTCTTCCGGAGCATCATCAAATGTGAGATCGACATAGTACCACTTGTCGCCTAAAGCAACGATATTCCATGCATGTCCTCCGGAATCTCTTCCCGTACCGGCGGTTCCGCCTATGACCTTACATGGTACTCCGGCTTCAACCAAAAGCTTATACATACATAAAGCATAGGAGTTACAGAGAGCCTTGCCGTTCGTTATCGCTCCGTACATGGTGGATTCGATATCTTTACCGGTATAAGAATACGTGATCAGTTCACATACATAATCGTGGACTGCCATAACCTTCTCATAATTACTGAGACCGTCTAATTTTAGCTTTGAAAGAATACCCGGAACCTTTTCGTTGACCTTTTTGGTCTGGGACAGTGTCTCGTAATATTTCAGGTTAAAGTATATGGTGTCGTTCTTATAATACAATTTATGTTTCCCGGAGTAAAAATCGAGGTTATATGCCAGATAATCGGCGTCATCCGAGGTGGTCGGATCGTCACAGATTACAAGCTCTTTAAAGAAAAAAGAGAAATAGTCATCATTTACGACATATTCAATATCCTTTTTGGGGCCTGTATACTTTACGGAAAAACTCTCTTTGCGTTCAGTTCCGTATTTGTTCACGATAACCGCAAGCTCGTTCAGATTTGATGCTGTAGCGTCGGCAGCTTTAGCTTCGGCAGGTGCTGTGAACAGTGTTATGGATAAACAAATGGCAATCAGAGGTAGAAAATATCTTAATATTTTGTTTCTCATGATAAATCACGTCTCCTTTTATAGTTTCATTTCCGGACGTAAAATGCCGGAGCATTTTAATGCCGGTATCAAATTATACCATTTTTTATATCAAAAGACAAGTCTTTTCATTTTCACGGCTATTGCTTCTTTTGTTTATTTCCGACTTTTATGATCAACCATCCTATTATTAAGCAGATCACCAATATACCGGCCGCCGTTGCGGCTATGGTAAGCGTTACCGTTGTTATACCGAATCCGAATATTACCGATAACAGCGACGCTATTAAGGAAAGCGTACATGCACCGCCTGCTATCGTTATTATCACTCCTAAGAAATGAATAATATGAGTTTTCATGCTTTAATCCTTTTTTATGTCTGTATTTTTTTAGAACCGGGTCTCGTCAGGAAATTCTATCATAAATCTTCACGGTCCGCAACATTTTTGTGTTTATGAGAAAATGTGAGCATCATATTGTTACCGGGAAAACGATGAAGGCGTTTTCTCGGTGACATTGCCTGGCGTGAGAAAGGCATTAAACCCCTCTACGTGATTGACAGTCATATGCCCAAGTGATATAATATCAAAGAAGATAATACGTTTTTCAATAGGATAAATTGTTATAAAAAACAAGGAGAAGCCTTATATATGAGTCATATAAGAATAAATGACAAAGTAAACTTGTTTTATGAAGAGTACGGACAGGGCGATGACTATATCCTGTCTGCCCAGGTCGGTTTTTATCCTAAGGGAATGCAGCAGAAGATGGCTGAAATGGGGTATCACGTGTATTGCATCACCCTGCGCGGATTTGCCCCTTCGTCTTATGTGGAGGAGGATTACGGAGAAGACTGGTATAACGTGTTTGCGGATGATGTGGTAAGGGTTGCGGATGCTCTTGGAATAGACAGGTTTACATATATGGGGGCTTCGCACGGAGCCGGTGTCGGCTGGCATCTCATGTTAAGACACCCTGAAAGAGTACTTTCCTTTATTGCAGTGGTTGCCGGTCCGCATAGTCTTAAGGAAGGAACCATGTCTTACCGGCAGATGCTGGAGCAGGGTATAATCAAGTGCCCACCGCCGTTTGACCCCGAGATTGATAACGATCCGGCAAGGACGCTCAGGCGTGAACGCAGGGCCGAACATATCAGCCATAACGCCCCTCCCGATCCGAAGGAAAAGGCTATAGACTACGGAAGACCTCTTATGGGACTTAAGACCGAAGAAAGGCTGCAGGAGGAGCTTAAGAAGATTACGGTTCCTACGCTGCTTATCGGAGGAACGGAAGATCCGATAAGCAAGATGGAGCTTATGATGCGGACAGCGGAATGCCTTCCGCATTGCAAGCTTGTCATATACTCCAACTGCGGTCACAATATCGATACGGATATTATTGAAGAGGTTACCGATGAAGCCGACCGCTTCATAAAAACAGTCAGGGAAACCGGACGCTGGTACAGAAAGGTTGAAGAGTAAGGAGGATAGGATTATGTCAACTTATGAAGAGAGGATAGATATTTTTCAGGATACCTTGAACTGGATAAACGAGGATTACGATCTTGCCGATTCGGTAGCGGCAGCGAAAAAGAAGACAACGGTCTTTTATGAGGATGATTATCCCGATTTCGATCCCCAAAAGGTCAGGGATATGACGGTGACAGTTTCGGAAGACAGAAGCTTTCAGGCGGCAATGAGGCTGCATAAGGAAAAGCCTGACGCGAAAATTGCAGTGCTGAATTTCGCAAACGCGTTTTATCCCGGAGGCGGAGTGAAAAGCGGGGCGGGTGCCCAGGAGGAATGCCTGTGCAGGACTTCTACGCTTTATCCGCTGTTGGACCGTATGACTCTGAGAAGGTCATTCTATCAGCATCACTTTGACCTTAATACTCCGAAGGCTTCGGATTCTCTTATATATACCGAGGGAGTTGTCATCTGCAAGACGGATACCGACAGCCCCAAAAGAATGCCGAAGGAAGACTGGGTAACGGTTGATGTCATAACAATGGCGGCGCCGGATCTTAGGAGCAAATCAAATATCCATGTTCCTTTGGTTGCCGGAGGATCTTATATGAACAATGCCGAGCTTTTCGGTTATCATGTAAAGAGAGCAATCCATATGCTGACCTGCGCTGCGGCAAAGAATGCCGATATCCTGGTTCTCGGAGCTTTCGGATGCGGTGCGTTTGAGAATGATCCGGAGGTTGTGGCCAATGCATATAAAATCGCCCTTCTGGAGTTCCCGCGAGTATTCGATCATATAGAATTTGCGGTATACTGTCATCCGGGCAGGGATGATAATTACGAGGTATTTAAGGAATACCTTACCGAGTAAATATTACTGCTTAAACTTCCGATATGGTTCACAAAATTTGACTTTTTCTGTCATCCTGAGGGCTTTGGCCCGAAGGATCTTGTAAACGGTGACGTTTTTAAGATTCTTCGCTTTGCTCAGAATGACATACAGGAAGTTTTAGTTTTGCTTGAAAAATTTTTTGATTGGGTAGGTAAAAGCTGTGAAAAAAGCATCCAAACTGATATTTATTACTATGATAACGATCGCACTGCTGAGTGCATGCGGAAAAAATGAGCAGGAGGATAAAAAAGTGGATAACAACAACGTAACAGAGGCACCTGAGGAGATGAGCCGGGAGGAAAAGGATAAATTCGCTGCCGGTATCAAGGACGGAGATGAAGATGTTACCCCAACCGATGAAGTGACTCCCGAAGCAAACCCGACGGGTGAGGTAAGCCCTGAGGCTGCTCCGACGGGAGAGGTTACTCCTGAAGCAACCCCGACGGGTGAGGTTACCCCTGAGATTACTCCGGCTGAGGATGAAAAGCCGGTCCTTAACGATGAGATTGAAGAGCGTTGTCCCGCATCCTGTGCAACTACCCGTAAAGATGTGAAATACGGAACATATACCCATGGAACCTACAACTCCACAACCTGCGGAATGGAGAGAGGATACAGCATACTTCTTCCGGCAGATTACACTACAGATAAAAAATACCCTGTGCTTTACCTTCTGCACGGTATATTCGGAAATGAGTATTCGTTTTCACAGGATTCCTCAAATAAGATAAAGGAAATCGTAGGAAATATGGCTGCGGACGGACTGATCGAAGAGACAATAATCGTATGTCCGAATATGTACGCAGCTTCGGATCCTGCACAGCAGCCCGGTTTTGATGCGGAATCATGCCTTCCTTACGACAATTTCATAAACGATCTGGTTAATGATCTTATGCCTTTCATAGAGAGCGAGTATTCGGTTCTTACCGGAAGGGAGAATACCTATCTTGCAGGCTTTTCAATGGGCGGCAGAGAGACAATTTTCATAACTCTTCAGAGACCGGAGCTTTTCGGTTATGTTTGTGCGATATCGGCAGCACCCGGAATTGTAGCCACAAAGGATAAATTCATGACTCATCCCGGCCAGCTGGCAGAAGCTGACGTGAAGTTTGCAGCAAATGCTGTCGTTCCCAATGTTTTCATACTGTGCTGCGGTACAAAGGACTCCGTTGTAGGAACTTATCCCAAGTCATATCATGAGCTGCTTGATACGAATGGCGCGGGGCACATCTGGTATGAGATCAAGGGTGCGGATCATGACAACAATGCTATAAAGAGCGGTCTTTACAATCTGTTTAAGCAGATCGCTTATGACAAGGCAGATAAGGAATCTTTATAAGCAATGATTTGCGGGAGGCTGATATTGATATGTTAAGGCTCAGACCATATAAAAGCTGTGATGCGGAGAAAATCTCGGAGTGGGTGAAGGACAGGGATGTTTTCATGAAATGGGGAGGCTTGCTCTTTGGCGAGTTTCCGATAAACGCCGGTATCATTGATGATAAATACAGGCTGCAAAACGGAGGCTGCACGGAGTCCGACAACTTCTATCCGTGGATAGCTTTTGATGACGAAAACGGCGTGGTCGGACATTTTATAATGAGATATATCAACGGTGATAACAGGATACTCCGTTTCGGCTGGGTTGTCGTTGACGATAAGATCCGCGGGAAAGGCTACGGAACGGAGATGCTTCGTCTCGGGCTCAAATATGCTTTTGAGATCTTAAATGCAGATGTTGTAACCATAGGGGTATATGAAAATAACGACAGGGCACATAACTGCTACAAAAAACTTGGGTTTACCGATAAGGAGATTGTGGAGAAAGAACCATGGAACGTTATTGAAATGGAGATAAAGAAAAGTGGACTTTAAGCTTGTTATTTTTGATTTTGACGGAACACTTGCCGATACGAGAAAACTGATTGTCATCTGCAAGCAGGAGACTATGAGTGAAATGGGGATCAGGGTATTGAGTGAGGAAGAATGCGCCTCTACTATAGGTCTTTCGGCCGCAACAGGTTTCAAGCAGTCATATCCCGATATGTCTGAGGAGATGATCGATAAATGCGTTGCCCTGTACAGAGCCAAATTTGAAGAAAAGAAGCTGGAGATACCTCCGGAGCTGTTTCCGGGAGTTGTGGAGACACTTGAGGCTTTAATGGAAAAGGGTATAGTCTGTACCATAGCCTCCGCGCGGAATTCAAAGTCATTAAAAGGCTTTCTGTCGATAATGGGTATTGAAAAGTATTTCCCGTACTCACTGGGCGGAGACGATACCGAGCTCTTAAAGCCGCATCCCGAGCCCGTGTTAAAAACGCTTAAAGATCTGGGGATTCCGGCTGAGGACACTTTGGTAGTCGGGGATATGCCGTATGATGTGCTGATGGGGAAAAACGCGGGGACATATGCCTGCGGAGTGACTTACGGTAATTCGTCACGGGAAGAGCTTGTAAGATCGGGTGCTGATTACGTTGTTGATAATATTCAAGATATACTGAACTATTGTTTATCTTTCTGAGTGTTTATCTGTCTCCTGAGTGTTAGCGAAGGATCTTTATGCATAGGGTTTAAAGATTCTTCGCTTCGCTCAGAATGACATCAACATAATGACACTACAACGGATTGACTAACAGATTAATACTGAGATAAAATAAGTACTGATATGAGGAGGTAGAAAAATGAAACTTACGGAACTCGAAAGGAAAAATGCCGGAAGAGTAAGGGGATTGCAGGCCGAATGTACCGTACTTTTAAAGAAAAACGGAGATTTTCCGCTTGATGGCCCATGCAGGATAGCTTTATACGGAAACGGGGCAAGAAATACCATGAGGGGCGGAACCGGATCGGGCGAGGTTTATTCGCATTTTACCGTTTCGGTGGAGAAAGCGCTTGAAAAAGCAGGCTTTACAATTACCACGAAAAAATGGCTGGACGCTTATGACGGTATAGTAAAGAAGAGCAGGACAGCCTTCGTGAACGAGATAAAGGAGAGGGCTAGAAAGAAGCATGTCAGCCCTGTATTTGAAGGTATGGGCGCAGTCATGCCGGAGCCTGAATACAACATACCCTTAAGCGGTTCGGGAGATGCAGCGGTTTATGTTCTTTCAAGAATATGCGGAGAAGGTAACGACAGAGTTGCGGAGAAGGATATCATGCTTACGGATACCGAATGCCGGACCATACTTGAACTGAACAGGAAATTTGATAAGTTTATGCTTGTGCTGAATGTGGGAGGTCCCGTCGATCTTTCACCCGTTCTTGAAGTAAAAAATATTCTGCTATTGTCACAGCTCGGAGCGCTTACGGGGATAGCTTTTTCAGATATACTCCTCGGTAAGAAGACGCCTTCCGGAAAGCTTGCGACCACATGGGTTTCGTGGCCTGAATATCCGGAGCTTTTTGAGTTCGGAGATGCCGACGATACGAGATACAGGGAGGGCATATATGTAGGCTACAGGTATTTTAATACAGTTGGCAGCAAGGTTTTATTCCCGTTCGGATACGGGCTTTCATACACTGATTTTTCTGTGAAGGATACCGGAGCAGAACTTAACGGCGGAAAAGTGACGGTGGGATTTGAAGTTGAGAATATCGGAAATTACTCCGGAAAAGAAGTGGTACAGCTTTACGTTTCAAAGCCTTCCGGAAAGCTTGATCAGCCTTCTGCGGTTCTTTCGGGATGGGCAAAAACCGAAAAGCTTGCGCCCAAAAGCAGCACAAAAGTTTCCGTTACCTTTGATATGGCCGATATTGCAAGCTTTGATACGGAAAGCAGCAGCTATATACTTGAAAAGGGCGATTATGTTCTGAAATACGGGACCGACAGTGTAAAGCTTACTCCCTGCGCTATAGTCAGGATAGCTGATGAGATAGTTGTTAAAGAAGTCAGGAAAGCGTTCGGGACACCGGACTTTGAGGATTTTAAACCGGTTAAGGAACAGGACGCAGGAAATGAAAAAACGGATATTTCCTTACCTGTACTGGTTTTGGATCCAGAGGCAATAAAAAAAGAAACCGTGGTATATGATGTTGAAACGGTGATAGACGATAAGGTTAAGAGCCTTTCGGATGAAGAACTTGTTTATCTTAACATAGGTGCTTATTTCGGAAGCGGAGTAGGCGGGAGCATGATAGGAAATGCCGGAAGGCTTGTCGCAGGAGCTGCCGGTGAAACTACCGAAAAGCTTCGCAATAAAGGTATCCCGTCGCTTTCGATGGCTGACGGTCCTGCAGGAGTGCGCATAAGCAAGAAATACTGGGTTGATGAAACCGGAGCTCATTCTGTCGGGAATACTATGCTTGAAGGCTTGTCGGATTTCCTTCCGAAGCCGGCGGCTTTAGTCGGGAAATTTTTAAGTTCTTCAAAACCTAAGCGGGGAGCAGAGGTTAAGACACACTATGCGACAGCAATCCCGATCGGTACGGCGCTTGCACAGAGCTGGAACCTTAAGCTGGTCGAAAAGTGCGGAGACATAGTGGGCAGCGAAATGCAGGAATTCGGTGTACATCTGTGGCTGGCTCCTGCTATGAACATCCACAGGAATATCCGTTGCGGAAGAAATTTCGAATATTATTCCGAAGATCCTTTGATAAGCGGCAAGATGGCGGCGGCCATAACCGTGGGAGTACAGAAGCATAGCGGGTGCGGCGTTACCATAAAGCATTTCTGCGTAAACAATCAGGAGTATAACCGATGCTTTAACAACAGTCTGGTCAGCGAGAGAGCTTTAAGGGAAATATATCTTAAGGGTTATGAAATCTGTATCAGGGAGGCACAGCCAAAGACCGTCATGTCTTCCTACAACCTGTTAAACGGCGTTCATACGAATGAACGTAAGGATCTGCTCGAAGGAGCATTAAGAAACGAATTCGGATTCAAGGGTATAGTCATGACCGACTGGCTGATCGGCTCCGTTCCGAATTGCGGGACAAAACATCCGAAGTCATGTGCATCAAGAATTGCAGCGGCAGGAGGGGAGATAGTAATGCCCGGCTGCAAGGCAGATCATGATGATATGACAGCCGCGCTTAAGACAGGCTCTTTGACAAGAAAACAGCTTGAAATAAATGCCACCAGACTTCTTAAAGTTATAAGGTCACTGACGTAAAATATTACATTTACTGTTGGAAAATACTGTAGTGAAATTTATGGGTTTTTGTTTAACACTGTTTACAAATAACTAAAGCGAGGCATTGATAAAGTGAAAAACAAGAGATTGGACAGTATAATGCATTTCCTTGTGCACAACAGCTTTTTGTTTACTGTTATCATCATGGGGTTTGTGCATGCGGTGTTACTCGTGCTTATGATATGCTCGGAAGTAACTCCTTTGTATTATTTTAATATATTAAGCGTGGTGGTATATATATTCTGTACCATACTGTGTAAGGGCGGCTTTCTTTTACCGGTTTATGTAAGCATCTTTCTGGAAGTTTCCGCATATGCCGTATGTTCTGTGCATTATGTCGGCTGGGACTGTGGTTCGTATCTTTTCCTGTTTTCCATTGTTCCGATAATGATATATTTCGGGAGCATTGTTTTCAAGGGTTCGAAAAGATGGGCGATCGCAGGGATTCTTACGGTCATTTTCGGAATATTTGTTTACCTGTATGTCGTATACGGTGATGCGGAACCGGTATTTAAGGTCCCCGATACAATAAGGATGATCCTGATGGTATTTACGACATTTGCCATGTTCTTTTCTGTTGTGTTTTATAATTTCGTATATATCTATTCAAGTGAGTACGAGGTTACCAATCTTACAAGAAAGAATAAAGAACTGTCTGTTGACGCGCATGTCGACGTGCTTACGGGTCTCCTGAACAGAAGAGGTTTCCTGCCGATAGTGGCAAATCTCATGAAAGAAAAAGGGGCTAATCATTTCTGTATCGCATTCAGTGATATCGATAATTTCAAACGTATAAACGATTCATTCGGACATGACTGCGGAGATGAGGTTTTAAGGCATATATCCGGTATCATAGAGAAGGAGATGAATGGCTGCGAGGTATGCAGATGGGGCGGAGAAGAGTTTATTATCCTTATGAGGGATTATGACATGACCGTTGCAAAGCAGAAAATGGAGTACATAAGAAAGTGTGTTGAGACAATGCCTACCGTTTTCTACAATAAACATATTGCGGCAACGGTAACAATAGGTCTCGAAGAATATAAAGAGGATTATAACGAGCCTGTGGATATAATAAAGGTTGCGGACGCACGTATGTATTACGGAAAGCAGCACGGAAAGAATATACTGATCTTTAAAGATATGGAGTAGGTACAAAGGACAGAAGACGGGAGAGGTAAGGATTATGAGGCAGAGTTTTACAACATGGCTGGACAGTCTTTCTTTGTTTTATTGTGAAAGACCGGCGATCACATGCGGGACTACCATGATTTATGAGGATCTGTTTGATGCTTCAAGGCGATGCGCAATGATACTCAATCAGGTCGGGGTGCAAAAGGGAGATAAGGTTGAGCTTTGGGCAGCCAACGGAATGGACTGGGTGATCAGTTTCTTCGGGATAGTTATGTCCGGCGGCGTTGCCGTTTTGATGAATTACGGGATCGGTGCCGAGGAGATAACGAGACAGACCAAGAAGGTTCAGGCCGGATGGGCTATCATTGGGGCAAACAAGGTTTCCGTTTCGGATAAGTCCGCCGCTGTAAAGGCAGTTGAAAAAGGCGGAGTATTAAGAGAACATGTGATAAATATCGAGAATCTGTGGAGAGCTGCGACGGACCTGAGCCAGCCGTTTGATAAAGATGCATTCCGGGATATGACTCTGGGTGACGGAGATGACACCGCAGCAGAGAGTGCAAGCGTCATATTGTTTACTTCGGATGCAGCGTCAAAACAGAAGCCGGTACAGCTGTCGACTTCGGCGATACTCAGCAATGTGGATGCCATTTCGACGCTTTTGGCAAGGGATATGACCGATTCACTGTGCGACGCACTTCCTCTGTTTGACAGCTTCGGTCTTATGATGATGCTTACATGGCTCAGCAAGGGTTATGAGGTTTATATTCTTCCGAATCCCAAAGCCGAGCAGGTTATGGAAACCATATATTTGAGAAGCATCGCGGGCATTGCTTCAATGGGTGGTTTATACAGTGAACTTGTAAGACTCGGGGATTTTGAAGATAAGATAGGCGGACTTCTGACCACATGTATAGTTGCGGACGGTTTTACGACGCCTACCGAAATGATGCGTTTTGAGCATTCCTTAAGATACGGTAAGTTCCTTATCGGATACGGACAGGCCGAAAGTACTGCGCTTGTTTCAATTAATACGGGAAGCGATCCGCTTGAAGTACGTGCTTCTTCAGTAGGGCATATACTTCCCGGTACGGAAGTAAAGATCTGGCGTGAGGATACCGGTTTCCTTAAGGACGGGGAAATCGGAGAAATCATCATCAAGGGTCCCGGTATGATGCTCGGATACTGTGCGGTGCCGAGAACGGAACAGCCCTTTGATACTGACGGATGGCTTCATACGGGAGATCTGGGACGTATAAATGAGTACGGACTGCTTGAGCTAAAAGGAAGCATTAATGATATTATCATACGCAGCGGCGAGAAGATTTCTCCGATGGAAATAGAAAACGTTCTGACGGAAAATCCCGCAGTACGCGAAGCCAAGGTTTTCGGGGCACCGCATCCTATCTGGGGAGAGAGCGTAGAGGCCTGTGTCGTTCCGGAGAACGATGATTTCGATATAATGGCAATGCTCGAATATGCATGGAAAAAGCTTCCGTCATCGAAGATCCCGTCACATATGTTTTCATATACGGAGTTTCCGAAGATCGATAACGGAAGGATCGATCAGACTACCCTTAAGGCCGACATGCTGGAAAAGCTTCGCGCTTTATCCATTTCAAGTGCTTTAAGCAAGGGCATAAGTATAATGAACGTTACGGTCGGGAACAGAGTGTTCACCATTTCGTCAGTCTGCGGCATGGTCCAGGATTTAGCGGAGCAGCTGTGCTTTAAACGTAAGCAGGTTAACCGTATCCGTCTGGCCGTAGAGGAAATGCTGACCGAGAGGATAACTAACGCCTATGACGGGGACGGCAGTATAACCATGGAAGTCATTCTTATGCCCCAGTGGTTCAGGATACGCTTTGTCGATTCCGGAAAAATCTACCGTCTGGATGACAGGGATGCTTCAATAAGCGCAAAGATCATACTGGCAAATGTTGATGCATACAGTTCCGTTATTGATGAAAATGATAAGACGGGTTATAATCTCGACTGGCAGTATTCGGACAAATTCGATATCCAGGGCTTCCTTAAGGAACAGGGTTTCTAAATAAAAACTAAAGATATCATTTATTTGAATGACACTGTTTTAATCTCAACGGTTTGCATACATTTTTTCGTAGTAGTTCTTGTATTCACCGGAGATAATGGTTTCCCACCAGGTCTTGTTTTCAAGATACCACTTGATGGTTTTCTTTATGCCGTCGGCGAACTTTGTCTCAGGCAGCCATCCGAGCTCATTGTGGATCTTGGTCGGATCGATGGCGTATCTCATGTCGTGGCCCTTGCGGTCTGTGACATAAGTGATGAGGCTTTCGGGCTTGCCGAGCTCGTGACAGATCATCTTTACGATATCGATGTTCCTCATTTCGTTGTGACCGCCGATATTGTAAACCTCGCCTACACGTCCTTTATGTATAACAAGGTCGATGGCGCGGCAGTGATCCTCTACATAGAGCCAGTCCCTGACATTTTCTCCTTTGCCGTATACGGGGAGGGGCTTGTTGTTTAAAGCATTTGCTATCATGAGCGGTATGAGCTTTTCAGGGAAATGATAAGGACCGTAGTTGTTGGAACAGCGGCTGATGGAAACAGGCAGTCCGTAGGTTCTGTGATATGCGAGAACCAGAAGATCCGCACCGGCCTTTGATGAGCTGTAGGGGCTTGATGTATGGATGGGTGTCTCCTCGGTAAAGAACAGGTCGGGCCTGTCTAACGGAAGGTCTCCGTATACCTCGTCGGTAGATACCTGATGATATCTCTTTATGCCGTATTTCCTGCAGGCATCCATAAGTACGGCGGTTCCGAGTATATTGGTGGTCAGGAAGATCTCGGGATTATCGATCGAACGGTCAACATGGCTTTCTGCCGCAAAATTAACTACCATGTCGGGCTTTTCTTCTTCAAAAAGCTTGTAAACGCCTTCCCTGTTTGTGATATCTTCTTTAACAAATCTGAAATTGGGATTGTCCATGACCGACTCCAGGGTCGAAAGATTACCTGCGTAGGTCAGACAGTCAAGACATATGATCCTGTAATCGGGATAAGTGTTTAACATATGGAAAACAAAATTGCTGCCGATAAATCCGGCGCCACCGGTAACTATAACAGTCATAAAAAATCCTCCTTTTTCGGTTGAAAAAATTCGTTTTTTGTATTACAATACCGATTATAAGGTGTGCCCCAAGGGCACAGTCAAGCATTTTTTTTAAAATTTTGAAATTTTTTTTGAAAGGACTGAAAAAGTGGGAAAAGACGGAGTATATTCTTCCGGGGAGTTTGCCAAAAAAGCACATGTTACAAAGAAAACACTCAGATATTATAACGATCACGGCTTTCTTAAGCCGTCATTTGTAAGTGAGAGCGGAGCAAGGTTTTATACCGACAGGGATTTTGAAAAGATACAAAGAATATTGTTTTTGAAGTATCTTGGGTTTTCTCTGGAGGATATAAAAAGTACGGAGCCCGAAAAGGATTCGCTTATGACATCCCTGAAACAGCAGCATAACCTGCTTACCGAAAAGATAAACCAGATGAACCTGGTCCGCGAGATACTTGAAAAGACCATGGAGGAGGTAAAGCAGAGCGGTGAGGCCGACTGGTCCCTGCTGTTAAAAAGGGTGAGTGAGACGGGACTTAAGAAGAGCCTGCTGGAACAGTATGTTGATACTTCGAACATTTCGGTAAGGATCAGGCTGCACAGACTTTATTCCCGGAATACCGAAAGATGGTTTGAGTGGATATACGGGAAGTGCGGGATAAAGTCGGGTATGACCATCCTTGAGGCAGGATGCGGAAGCGGGGAGTTCTGGCTCGAAAATCTGGAAAGGTTACCCAAAAGGGTAAAGATAATACTTACTGACAATTCCGAAGGCGTGCTTGATGAACTGCGGACAAGACCTGAGTTTCAGGACAGCCGTTTCTCAATAAGACGTATGGATATAGACGATCCCGATATTAAACGCAATTCGGCAGATATCATAATAGCTAATCATGTATTGTTTTATGCATCGGATATACCTAAGACGCTGGAAGGGTTCAAGGTTGGCCTAAAGCCCGGCGGGAAGCTCGTAGCCAGTACGTATGGGCCGAAGCACATGCATGAGATCAGTGATATGATGAAAAGGTTTGACGACAGGATAATGCTTGCCGCCAAGGATCTGTACGAGATATTCGGAAAGACAAACGGAGAGGGAATTCTCAGAGGCTTTTTCGACTCGGTAAAATGGGAGGAATATGATGACAGTCTTTATGTCACCGATGAGAATGACCTTGCCGAATACATCACTTCCTGTCACGGAAACCAGAACCGCTATATCGTTGACAATTACAAGGAATTCAGGAATTTCATACATAATGAGGTGGGAAAAGGTTTCCATGTAACAAAAGAAGCCGGTATATTTATAAGCAATTTTTGATTTACAATTTTATGCTCTGAGAAGCTTATCAAGCTCATCGTGAGCCTGATCGTAGTTTACAAAACGGATGCCGTTTATCCCTTCGCGGATGGCGGCATCTATGTTTTTCTGCGTATCATCGATAAAGACGCACTCATCGGGTTTAAGACCGTAAGAGTTTAAAAGCAGGCGGTAAATGAGCGGGTTGGGCTTGGTGAGTTTAACCTTGTATGAGAGGATACCGCCGTCAAACAGCGGGATAAAGGACACCGATTCCGGACACTGGAGCTCAGCTTTACGGGAGAAATTCGAGAGATAATAGATTTTATATCCTTTGCTTTTAAGCTCGTTCAGCCAGGGAAATGTAGTGGGCTTAAGGCGTACCATTCCTTCTACGTTGTCAAAGGCACGATGCAGTATGTCCGCTATTTCCGGATCGTTTTTTATGAAAAGCTCTATTACTTCTTCATCGGAATAAACTCCCTTGTCGAATTCATACCAGGTATCGCACATGACCGACGCACGTCCTATGCGGTTTATCATTTCTTTATCAAAACCTTTGTCTTTTAAGAAATCCTCCCAGCAGAAATCCGAGAGTACGTTTCCTATATCGAAAATTATGTTTTTTATCATGAGGGTATCCTTTCGTGGTGACATCTGCTTTGTGATACGTTAGAGAGTATAGCATTACAAGGTAAAATAGACAAGTATAAAATAATACGGAAAACAGAACGTTTTTTGTTGATTATTACGGGAAAGTATACTATAATATTTTCTAATCTTTTTCCCGACATTGATTTCATATGTTTTATGCATGAAGTTTAAAAGGCAGAAGATGGATTTAAGGGATGTTGCTATTGGATAAATAAGACAAAAAAAGAAGAAAGTATATGAGGAGGGAATATCATGGGCAGACGTATATTTATAATGATACTGATTGCAGCTGTGCTTGTTCTCGGAGGCTGTTCCTCTAAAAGTGAGGATCAGGGCAATACGGATGTGACCGGAACCGAAAACACAGGAAAAGCAGCTACACCTCAGCCGACCGTTCAGCCGACGGCCGAGCCTGTAAACAATCCCACAGAAAAACCTGTGATCAGTCCTACGGAATCGGCAGCAGAGTCGGTAAATGATATAACAGAGCCGACTAAAGATCCTACTGAGCAGCCGACTTTAGAGCCGACAGAACAACCGACTTTAGAGCCTACGGAGCAACCGACTTTAGAGCCTACGGAACAGCCGACCGCGCAGCCTACAGAAGAGCCGACACACCAGCCTACAGAAGAGCCGACACACCAGCCTACACAAGAACCGACACAGCAGCCTGTGCCTACATCTGCTGTAAACGTTCCTGAGGACTTTTATGGTTATTATAAGATCATATACATTTCCATGAACAATACGGTGCTGTCAAAGGAATATTTCGATATATTTGAAAAATACGGGATATTTGCGGCAACCGCATTTATCAGCGCGGACGGGTATGCTGAGTTTAGCTTAGCAATGGATGAGGAAGAACCTGACAGATATTCATTTGACGGTACTTCGTTCAAGAGGCTTAGTGACGGATCTGAGATTTTATATGTCTATAAGGACGGGATACTGACAACACTTGAAGCGGAAATCGTCGGGAATATAAAGGTCGACTTTGTCAAAATGACAGAGGACGAGATCAATAGATTTAAGAAGGGCTTTACCGAAGAAGACTTTGAAAATGCCGTAGGTGAGGCAAATGCTTTGTATGCAAAGAATGCACAGAATAATAACAGCGAGTATCTGAATTATATTGAAAAAGCAAGACGTGCAGATGATGCTCTGAAATACTCGGAGCTTTATGAGCTTGCACAGATAGCCCTGGTCACCAATGATGTGATCGACATGCTTAATGCCGGTCATTCCTACAGGATAATCATGGAGAAGGAGCGGGCAAGACTGCTGGTTGACGGAGTAGATGCGGATGAAGAAGATCCGGTGTACAAGTTAATAGCCGGATATGTAGGAAACGATTTCCTGTCACAGTATGTGATCCGAGGTTCAAATGCTTCGGAATACATAATTGATATAAGTTCGGATATGAAGATAACAAAAACAGTTTCTCCGGATACGGACGATGAAGAATGATATTGAAAGGCGCTCATGAAAGCCTGCTTGAAAAGAACGGAAGATATGTCGAGATGTGGCATGTTCAGGCGGGACGTTACGAGGAAGCGGTATAAAAGAAAAAAATAATTGTTGACAAACCGTAAAGGTTTTGTTATAGTACTTCTAACATAAGAAAAAGCATTGACGGAAAGAGTAGTTCACTACGAATCATCCAGAGAGGACGGCATTTTGGTGGAAGCCGTTTATGAGGACGGGGGACGAAAACCATTCCTGAGCTGTAAGGCCGAAATCATAAGTAAGCGTTACCGTATGCCTGCGTTAAAGGATAGGATTTGTTGGAATCTGAAGTTAAAAGTTAAGGTGGAACCGTGCTGACGCACCCTTAAGGATCATACGATCCTTGAGGGTGTTTTTGTTTTTCTTATGTGCAGAAAAAAATCATTCACAGGAGGAAAAAATTATGAGCAGCGAGAATTATTCATTTGAGAACGAAGAGTACAGGAAGATGTACTGGCACACATGTTCACACATCATGGCACAGGCTGTAAAACGTCTTTATCCGGAGGTAAAGCTTACAATCGGACCGGCCATTGAAAACGGTTTCTACTACGATTTTGATGCAGACTTTGCATTCAATCCGGAGCATCTCGAAAAAATCGAAGAGGAAATGAAGAAGATATGCAAGGAGAATCTGAAGATTGAAAGATCGGAGCTGGCGAGGGAAAAAGCATTGGAGCTCATGAAGGACGAGCCATTTAAGATCGAACTGATCAACGATCTTCCGGAGGATGCGGTCATTTCTTTTTACAGACAGGGAGAGTTCATCGATCTGTGTGCCGGACCGCATCTTGATTCGACGGGCAGAGTTAAGGGAAACGGGATAAAGCTCTTATCCTGTGCGGCAGCTTACTGGAGAGGTGATTCTAACAGAGAATCGCTTCAGAGGATTTACGGTGTTGCTTATCCGAAAAAAGAGCAGCTTGACGAGTATCTGGAGAGGCTGGAAGAGGCGAAACGCCGTGATCACAGAAAGCTTGGCAAGGAGCTCGGACTGTATCTGCTTATGGATGAAGGACCGGGGTTCCCGTTTTTCCTTCCGAAGGGGCTTATAATAAAGAACACGCTAATAGAGTACTGGCGCGAGGTTCATAAGCGTTACGGATATGTTGAGATCTCAACGCCGATGATGCTGAACCGTGCACTCTGGGAAAAATCCGGACATTGGACGCATTATAAGCAGAATATGTATACGACGGTCATCGAGGATATGGATTTTGCGATAAAGCCCATGAACTGCCCGGGCGGAATGCTGGTCTACCGTTCCGAACAGCATTCGTACAGAGAGCTTCCTTTAAGGGTGGGGGAGCTTGGACTTGTACACAGACATGAGATGTCGGGAACTCTCCACGGGCTTTTCCGTGTACGCTGCTTTACGCAGGATGACGCACATATTTTCATGACATGGGATCAGATGAGGGATGAGATAAAAAACGTCATAAGGCTTTTTGACGAAGTGTATTCGGTATTCGGTCTGTCCTATGAGATAGAGGTATCGACAATGCCCGAGGATCATATGGGTGAGGTTGAAATCTGGGATTTCGCAACGGATACGCTTAAGGCAGCCTGTGAGGATATGGGAAAAAGCTATGTGATAAATGAGGGCGACGGAGCTTTCTATGGGCCGAAGCTTGATTTCCATCTGTCGGATTCCCTGGGACGTACGTGGCAGTGCGGAACGATACAGCTTGATATGCAGCTTCCGGAGAGATTTGAACTGGAGTATATCGGCGCAGACGGTAAGAAGCATCGTCCTGCAATGATCCACAGGGTTGTGTTTGGTTCTATAGAGAGATTCATCGGCGTGATCACGGAGCAGTTTGCGGGAGCGTTCCCGCTCTGGCTTGCACCCGTACAGGTTGAGATACTTCCGGTAACGGATCGTGCTGTAGAATATGCAAAGGGCATTGAAAAAAGGCTTGATGCTGCAGGATTGCGCGCAGAGGTTGATGAACGTCCCGAAAAGCTCGGATATAAGATAAGGGAGGCTCAGCAGATGAAGGTACCGTATATGGTCATAGTGGGAGATAAGGATATGGAAAACAATACGGTATCGATCCGCCACAGAGCAGGAGCAGATCTGGGTGCAATGTCTTATGAGGAGTTTGAAAAAATACTGGTCAAGGAAAGAGACACGAAGGAGATAAAATAGTTTATAAGATCATAGATTCAATACGTTAAGACCGGGTTGACATAAGGCCGGAAAAATGCTATAAAAAAAACAGTTGCGGATGATTGGCAGATCTTTTTGGAAAGGGGTTAACATGAACAGAAAAAGAAGATTTTTCAGAGGCAGTCTGGCAGCGGTCATATTCTTATTTATCCTTATGGCAGCAGGCTGTGATACAAATCCCGGAAATGCTCCTTACGAGCCGGATACGCCGGCACCGGAGGCTCATAAAGGTACGTTTGTGTCCGATAACGGAAGCATGTTTTTTGAGGGTGACGGGAAAAAGATAACCATCGACTTTGATGAAGAACTCGCCGGACTGACGGGGCTTCCGGCAGGAAAGAACGAAGGAACATATGCTTTTTTAAGCGGGGAACTCCCTCCTAACGGAAGTGTTGAAATAAGATATGACGTCGCGCATGAGCTGAGGATAGTCGTGGGAGATAAGTCGGTCGTACTGAATGTCGGCATCACAGGAGACGGTTCAACATATCAGACCGGGACCAATATCGTAACGGCAGATAAGATACCGCTTGTGATCAAGGTTGACGGGAAATATAAGAACTTCGTTTTTGAAAAGAAATGATCCTGTTATATGCAGATTCGATGAAGTGACCTAACTGTTGAATTTAAAAGGCAGTTCAATACTGTGGTTTCAGTATTGAACTGCCTTTGTTATAAGAGCCTTCGTTTGTGTTCAGGATGACACGAAATGTCAGATGATCCTTCGTTTGTGTTCAGGATGACAGATTAAGTATCATCCGAGGCTTGCACGGTAGATTGCGAGCATATCTTCTTCATGAAGGAGCTTTGCGGAACCCATTGCACCGCCGACACCGAGAGCACATTTGCGTGCCATTTCCTTAAGGTCATCCTCTGTAGCGTTTACTCCGAGTTCTTTTAAGTTGGTAGGCATCTTTATTTCACGATAGAATGCCTCAACGGCTTCAATACCTTTTAATGCAGTTTCTTCGTCTGAACCGGTATCTGCAACTCCCATTACGTTTATTGCAAATTTTTTGAATCTGGGAAGACAGTCTTTGTATACGTATCTTGCCCAGCTGCCCCAGATGGCTGCGAGGCCGGCACCGTGAGCTACGTCATAAAGACCACCGAGCTCATGTTCGAGCTTGTGAGTCATCCAGTCGCCGCCGTCGTTACCGCATCCGGTAAGTCCGTTATGGGAAAGGCTTCCCGCCCACATAACCTCGGCTCTTGCATCATAATTCTTCGGATCCTTTACAAGTATCAGGGCGTTTTCCTTAACGGTCCTTAACAGACCTTCGGCTAAGGAATCGGTAATCTCCATGTTACCGCCGTTTGTAAAATATCTTTCCATTGTGTGCATCATGATATCGGTACATCCGCAGGCTGTCTGATAATTGGGAAGCGTCATAGTAAGCTCGGGATTAAGTATGGCAAATCTGGGCCTGCAGTAATCACTTGAATATCCGCGCTTAACAAGTC
This sequence comes from Lachnospiraceae bacterium, assembly GCA_016290905.1. Taxonomy (GTDB): domain Bacteria; phylum Bacillota; class Clostridia; order Lachnospirales; family Lachnospiraceae; genus RUG11977. Next base: position 24,519 of record JAEEVO010000017.1, read on the forward strand.
CGTCTTCCTTGGTGATAACGGAGGAATCGCTCATTTCGCTGCCGGTTGCGGCCAATGTAAGAACGACTCCCAAAGGAAGACAAGATTCTGCTTTCTTCTTGTAGTCATAGAGATCCCATACATCGCCCTCGTTCGTAACGCCGTATCCTATGGCTTTGGCCGAGTCGATGGCGCTTCCGCCGCCTACCGCAAGCAGAAAGTCGACATTTTCTTTTTTACAGAGCTCTATGCCTTCATATACAAGACTGAGATGCGGATTGGGAACGGCTCCTCCGAGAGTAACATAGGAGATGCCGGCTTCATCAAGAAGATCGGTAACCTTCTTTAAAAGTCCCGAGCGGACAACGCTTCCTCCACCGTAATGGATGAGGACCTTTTTGCCGCCGAATTCCTTTATAAGCTCTGCTGTCTTAAGTTCGGTTCCTTTACCGAACAGCACCTTTGTAGGTGTATAATACTTGAAATTAAACATGTTTACCTCCTCTATGTGTCACTATAGTTGTCATAATACTATGATATAATAACAGATAAAAAATGCAACCAATATTTTTATACAAGAAATGTAGTTTATTGTAAGCTGTTTCTTGACTGGAGAGAGTGCGAGTGTTATAATAGAGCGGATTTTTGCAAATGGAGTGTTTTGATCATGCCGATAGAAAAAAATTTTACTGAAGGAAAAATATTGGGACCGCTCATGAAGTTTGCGCTTCCCGTAATGTTTGCCATGTTCCTGCAGGCAATGTACGGAGCAGTGGACCTTTTTGTCGTAGGTAAGTTTGCAACTCCCGAGGATGTCTCGGCAGTTTCGACAGGTTCCCAGATCATGCTTACGCTTGGAAATCTCATAATCAGTCTTGCCATGGGTACGACCATTTATTTCGGTCAGCAGATAGGAATGGGAAATGCAAAAAAGGGTGGTGCGATCATCGGTGCGAGCATTGCGCTGTTTGCAACGATAGGAATGGCGACGTCGGTGATAATACCGATTTCGGCGAACGGTATTGCAACGATAATGAAGGCTCCCGAAGATGCTTTTTCGAAGACTGTCGATTACATAATGATATGCGGGGCCGGAATGCTGGCTATCGTTTCCTATAACCTGATAGGAGCGATCTTTAGGAGCATGGGAGATTCAAAGACACCTTTGATGACGGTTGCGATAGCATGTGGATTTAACATTGCGGGAGATCTTGTACTCATAGCGGGTTTCGGGCTCGGCGCAAAGGGAGCGGCGATAGCGACGGTTGCCGCACAGCTTTTGAGTGTGGTTTTCTCAATGCTGATAATCAGGAAAAAAGAGTTTCCGTTTGAATTTAATATAAAGATGATAAGATTTGACGGAGAGATAATAGGAAGGGTACTGAAGCTGGGAGTCCCGATAGCGCTTCAGGATTTCCTTGTGGGAATATCCTTCCTTGTGCTGCAGGCCATAGTGAACAGCCTCGGGGTTACGGCTTCGGCGGGAGTCGGAGTGGCACAGAAGGTATGCGGTTTCATCATGCTTGTGCCCGGCTCGTTCATGCAGTCCATTTCCGCATTTGTAGCTCAGAATATCGGAGCGGGAAAGACGGACAGGGCTTTGAAGGCTCTGAAAAGCACGATTGCCGTCTCTTTCATTTTCGGTGTAGCAATGTTTGCGTTTGCCTTCTTTAAGGGTGATCTGCTCACGGGGCTTTTTGCAAAGGATGAGGAAGTCATCCTTGCAGGCGCGGAGTATTTAAAAGCCTATGCCATTGATTGTCTGTTCACATGCTTCCTTTTCTGTTTCATAGGTTTTTACAATGGCAGGGGAAACACTGCATTTGTAATGACTCAGGGTCTGATCGGAGCTTTTGCGGTACGTATCCCGGTAAGCCTTATAATGTGCAACTGGGAGCCGGTTTCGCTTTTCCATATAGGACTTGCAACTCCCTGTTCGACGGTTGTCCAGATAGTGCTTTGCTTTGGATTCTATGCTTTGATCAAGAAAAAAGGGACTTCGGTTGCGGTGATGTCGAAAGTAAACGGTGAATGAGATGAACGGACATGATGACTGGATAAGAGCCAAGGAAAGGCTTGTGGGGTCGATCGCTGAGCTTGGATTTCCGAGGGAACTGGGCGAGGAGGTCGCCAGACAGCTCGGAGGCATCAAGGCTATGGAAAGAATGACGGCGTATCTTGGTTACGTAAAGCCGCGGAGCGCAGAAATAATAGTTGACGAGATGCTTGCAATATGCAGTGAGATAGATACATGGAGAAAAAAGAAAGAAGCAGAGGAGGCAAATGCCGCCTATACCGATATGCTTAATGATAGATTTTAATCATAGGACTGTCTGTCCGGCAGGAAAAGAGTGAGGTGCTTTTTACCTCACTCTTATTTTTTGGAATTGTTAGATTACTGTTTTTGTTATAGAAATAATTGACTTAAGACTCGAAATTTGCTATAATTAATCAAGTATTATTTGAATTTCTCACATAATTTTACATAACAGATCCTTAAGAAAGGAGCTGCAAAATGAAAAAGACAAGAATAAAAAGCGGAAAAAGGATAAATATTTTCCAGGTATTTAAAAGACTAAAGACGGGACAGAAGATTTTGTATGTACTTTGGCCTCTTGTTCTTATCATACTTCTTACTCAAAATTTTTTCGCTTTCCAAAAACTTGGAGATTACCAGATAGATTCCATAACGCATGATATTACTCTGCATATGCAGGCGGAGTTTGAAAAATACCTGCTCCCTGTAGAAACCCTGATAAACGGACTTGCAACAAATGTTGAGAGCAGGATGGATAATGGGGCTGGTGCTGCGGAAATAGAAAATTATCTTGTAGAACAGACTGAGCTTATGACCGGGGAATTTTCAAAGGATTCCACAGGTCTTTACGGGTATATCAACGGAACATATATTGACGGGGCGCACTGGGTACCGCCCGATGACTATGATCCGGAAAAGAGAGACTGGTATATAGAGACTTTGGCAGCCGGAAAAAGGGTAGCTTATGTTTCGCCTTATATAGATATGATGACCGGAGATTCCAGTGTGACTGTCTCAAAGCTGTTAAAGGACGGGAAAAATGTTATTGCTCTTGACCTTAAGGTTGATTCTCTCCAAAGAATTGTTGACAGGATGATGTCCGAATCAATCGCCGATGCTCATAAAGAGGAAGATTTCGAAGATTCTATAGGGCAGACAAAAGGAAAATATGTCATGATACTTGACAAGAGCGGTAAAATAGTAGTTCATACTGACAGAGCATTCGGAGGACAGAATATTCGTGAGATAGCTATTGAACCGTTTACGTCGATAGCAAAAAATATACTTGATGAAAACAAAAGCATATTCAGGATAAAATATGACGGAACTACCGACTCACTTACAGTTATAAGCCTTAATGATGACTGGTATGCTGTTTCGGCTGTCGATTATGATGATACATTCGGAAGAGTTATCAGGAATACGATTTATACTGCGGTTATTTCCGTGGTAGTCATTGTGCTTTTGACTATAGCTTTGTTCAATGCGGCTTCATATGCCATGAAGGCAGAGGACGACAGGAGAAATACCGGCGCTCTGTCGGGAATATATGCGGCTGTATATAAGATACATCCCAAAGAGGATATCTATGAAAGGATACAGGGTACCTCGAAAAAGGTTAACAGTGTAGTACCTCAGGCGGGAAATAACGCGCAGGAGTACTTTTATGATTCTCTGAAGATAACGACAAACGGCGAAAATATGGACAAATTACGGGAATTTGTCGACATGAGCACGCTTGACGTCCGTTTGAAGGATTGTAAATCAATTACCATGGAGTATATAAATACCCAGAATAAATGGTGTCGGGAGCGATTCGTTGTAGCGGAGAGGGATGATGACGGAAGCATAGATACAGTTCTCTGGGTTGTTGAGGAGATTGATGCCGAAAAACGTTCAAGAGAAGAACTTATAAAGTATTCGAATGAACTGGAGGAGGCCTGGGAGAAAGCCGAGGAGGCAAGATTTGAGGCTGAAAATGCCAACAAGGCAAAGAGTGATTTCCTCGCAAATATGTCTCATGAGATTCGTACGCCTATCAATACCGTACTGGGACTTGATACCATGATCTTAAGAGAGAGCGGTGATGAGCAGATAAGAAAATATGCCCTTAATATACAGAACGCCGGACAGAGCCTTCTCTCGATCATAAATGATATCCTTGATCTTTCCAAGATTGAATCGGGAAAGATGGATATAGTACCGGTTGATTATGATGTGGCAAGCCTGATTAATGATGTGAGCAATATGATAATGCCCAAGGCTGATACAAAGGGGCTGGAGTTTGAGCTTAAGATCGATCCCGGAATACCGAGCAGATTGTTCGGTGATGATGTGCGTATCAGACAGATACTGATAAATCTGCTTACGAATGCAGTAAAATACACCAATACCGGAACGGTAACCCTGGCCATAAACGCGGAGAACAGGGAAGACGAAACGATGCTCACCTGTTCCGTAACGGATACCGGTATCGGTATTGCTAAAGAAGATCTTAATAAGCTTTTTGAAGCCTTTGTACGTATAGAAGAAAAGAGAAACCGTAATATTGAAGGAACAGGACTTGGGATCAATATCGTATCAAATCTCCTTAACCTTATGGACAGTCATCTGGAGGTTGAGAGTGAATACGGTAAAGGTTCCGAATTCCGGTTTACGATAAGCCAGAAGGTTATAGATACAGAGCCGATCGGAGATCTGGAAAAGAGGATAAGGGATCACGCTGTTGAATACAGTTACGAAACAGGATTTATCATCCCGGATGTCAACCTGCTCGTGGTAGACGACAATGAAATGAACCGCTATGTGTTCAGGTCCCTGCTTAAAGATATGGAATGCAATATAGATGAGGCCGACAGGGGTTATAAGTGTCTTGAACTTGTTAAAGACAAAAAGTACGATATCATCTTTATGGATCATATGATGCCCGAGATGGACGGTATAGAGACATTCCATAAGCTCAGGGAAATGAAGGATTCACCCAATGTTGATACACCGGTTATCATACTTACGGCAAATGCCATAACGGGTGCTAAGGAAATGTATCTTTCCGAAGGCTTTGATGATTTCCTGACGAAGCCCATAGTACCCGAGAAGCTGGAGAAGCTGATAGACGAGCTGATACCCGCCGAGCGTAAGAAGCCCGTACACAGAAAAGCAGATAATCCCAAAGCCGAAAATCCGTCTTCCGATGAATTGCCGGCAGTTGAAGGCGTGGACTGGGATTATGCGCTGCTTAAGCTTAAAAAGACAGAAATCCTTAAAGGCGTGATCAAAGACTTCCGTCTGATGGCCAATCCGGAAATGAAAGCTTTAAAAGACATGTACGATAAGGTATTGACTAATGATGACAATGACGGTTATAATGATTATCGTATCAAAGTACATGCAATGAAGAATTCTGCGGCAATGTGCGGCGCGCTTCAGGTTTCGTCTCTTGCAAGAGTATTGGAATTTGCGGCAAGGGATTTGGATAAGGACACAATGATTGCTGTGATGCCCGTGTTTGAACGTGAATGGCAGAAGCTTAAAAAGCTTCTTGATGATGCATTTGCGAGTGAAGCGGAGAAAGGAACTGCCTCGGAAGGTTCCGCCGGGGATGTCGGAGAAGCGGACAAGGTAATTGACAGGGGGCTTTTCGCACAGTATCTTGAAACCCTCGGCGGGGCCATGGAAGAGCTTGACACCGATACAGCCGACGCCATAATGGAGGAGCTGGCGGGATACCGGTTTGAACCCGAAGAACAGGAGATAATCGAACAGTTGATGGTAGCAGTTAAGAATCTGGATATTGACGCATCGGCAGAACTGATCGCTAAGCTTAGATAACAAGGATGGGGTGACATTATGAAGAAGAAAATATTACTGGTTGGAAAGATTTCAGAGATTTTGGGCAGCATTCATGAGACACTGGATGCCGAATTTGATGTGCAGCTTTGCTCTCCCCAGCTTAATACCGTGGCAGGAATGGTAAAGGTGCTTCGTCCTTCGGTAATGCTTGTTTGTACGATAGGGGTTTACGATCTTGATCATGACTTTACGAGCTGGATAAACCAGAATTACGTAAATATGCCTGTGATTTTCATAGCCAAGAAGGATGATATTGATGAGATAAAGAAGAAGTGCTTTACCGACAGATATACTTTTCTTAGTACACCCATAAACCTTGAGACTATCTTTAAAACCTGCAAGAGAATAATTGACAGGGTAGGAGATATTGTAGAAATTGAGAAACCTGCCAATAAAAGCGAGAATCAGATAGTGGAAGAGAAGAAGAAACAGATCCTTACCATCGATGATTCACCCATTGTATTAAGATATGTAAAGAACATACTGAAAGATGAGTATGACATACTCCTGGCAACAAGCGGAGATATGGGTATCAAGAAGGCAAAGGAGGTAAAACCGGATCTTATTCTTCTTGATTATGAGATGCCGGTGATGGACGGGCACGAGGTTTTCCTTAATCTGAAGGTTGATGAAGAAACCGAGAATATCCCGGTAATGTTCCTTACAAGTGTTTCGGATACCGATAAGGTGAAGGAAGTACTTAATCTGCATCCGGCAGGATATATCTTAAAACCGATTGATGCCGATCAGCTGCTCGGTAAGGTACATAAGGTGCTGGGGGAAGACTGGCAGATTATAAAGTAATAATATTTAAAGGCATTTTTAAACGCAAAACCCGGGATGACCTGTGGTTTTGCGTTTTATACTATTTCATGTTATCAATTTAATTGATAACTGAGCATAAATTGTTTTTATTATAAAACCTATTGACATAGTAGGTAATATGTGTTATAACTGGTACATCAGATGAAACAAGACCGATCACATAGAGCTGATCCAAACAGGAAGCGTCTGATATCATGAGTGTAAGAAAATGTAAGATTTGTGGAAAGGAGGCGCTAAGATATGACAGATACATATAAGAAAACTTATGTCATGTGTTGCCCACGAATGCAAAACTCCCGGGCAGAAAGTATGGCCGGGGCGTTCGATGAATATTTCATGCGCCTCGTAACTGAACGATGTTGATCTTTAGAGAACACGATCTTCAAGCCATTTGCCCGGGAGCAGTTATGTCTCGGGCTTTTTTTAAAGAAGAGATCAGATGATAAAGGATCCTTCACATACGCTCAGGATGACAAAGGACGTCAGGATGACAAAAAACCGATAATAATGAAGAAAAAGAAAGAAAAACCAAATAATAAAAAATACAGAACAATAACAGAGAATAAAAAGGAGATAGATATTATGAGCAATTACAAGTTTGAGACATTACAGTTACACGTAGGACAGGAGCAGGCAGACCCCGCAACAGATTCACGTGCGGTACCGATTTACCAGACAACATCTTATGTATTCCATAACAGCAAGCATGCGGCAGACAGATTCGGACTTGCAGATGCGGGAAACATTTACGGAAGACTTACTAATTCGACACAGGATGTTCTTGAAAAGAGAATTGCAGCTCTTGAAGGCGGCAGCGCAGCTTTGGCACTTGCATCCGGTGCGGCAGCAATAACATATACAATTGAAGCTTTGGCAGCAAACGGCGGCCATATCGTAGCGCAGAAGACAATCTACGGCGGAAGCTACAACCTGCTTGCACATACACTTCCCCAGTACGGGATTGAGACCACATTTGTTGACGCACATAACCTTAAAGAGGTTGAGGCAGCGATCAAAGACAATACAAGAGCCATCTATCTTGAGACTTTAGGAAATCCCAACAGCGATATACCGGATGTAGATGCTATTTCCGAGATAGCTCACAAGTACGGACTTCCCGTAGTAGTTGACAATACTTTTGGTACTCCTTATCTTTTCAGGGCTTTTGAGCATGGCGCAGATATCGTGGTTCATTCGGCTACAAAATTTATAGGTGGACACGGGACCACACTTGGTGGTATAATCGTTGAGTCCGGTAAGTTCAACTGGAAGGCAAGCGGTAAGTATCCGAATATCGCAGCTCCCAATCCAAGCTACCATGGAGTATCTTTCTACGATGTGGTTGGACCTGCAGCTTTCGTTACATTTATCAGAGCTATCCTTCTTCGTGATACCGGCGCTACCATTTCTCCTTTCAATGCATTCCTGTTACTTCAGGGCATTGAGACACTTTCCTTAAGACTTGACAGACATGCAGAGAATACAAAGAAGGTAGTTGAGTTTTTAAAGAATCATCCCAAGGTTGCAAAGGTAAATCATCCTTCGCTTCCCGATCATCCCGATCATGAGCTTTATAAAAGATACTTCCCCAACGGTGGTGGATCGATATTTACATTCGATATCAAAGGCGGAAAGGAAGAGGCATGGAAGTTCATCGATAACCTTAAGATATTCTCACTTCTTGCCAATGTAGCAGATGTAAAGAGCCTGGTTATCCATCCTGCAACAACCACTCATTCACAGCTTTCGGAGGAAGAACTTTTAGATCAGGGTATCACCCAGAGCACGATCAGACTTTCAATAGGTACTGAGCATATCGATGATATCATCGCAGACCTTGAAAACGGATTCGCAGCAGTGTAACAAAACTAAAGATGCGTAGCATCGTTTTGTTACCGAGGAAACGCTGAAGGCGTTTTCGAGGTGACATTAATTAATAAAAAGAAAGAAGGATATTATTATGTCAAACATTTATAAGGGAACATTAGGATTAATAGGAAATACTCCGCTTGTTGAAGTAACAAACATTGAAAAGGAACTCGGACTTGAGGCAACAGTACTTGTTAAGCTTGAATACTTTAATCCCGCAGGAAGCGTTAAGGATCGTATCGCAAAGGCCATGATCGAAGACGCAGAGAAGAGGGGAGTTTTAAAGGAAGGCTCCGTTATCATCGAGCCCACCTCCGGTAATACCGGTATAGGTCTTGCAGCTATTTCGGCTGCAAAGGGATATCGCATCATCCTTACAATGCCTGAGACCATGAGCGTTGAGAGAAGAAACATTCTTAAGGCATACGGTGCAGAGATAGTTCTTACCGAAGGCGCAAAGGGTATGAAGGGTGCTATCGCAAAGGCTGAAGAGCTTGCCAAGGAAATCGAGGGCAGCTTTATCCCCGGACAGTTCGTAAATCCCGCAAACCCCGCAATCCATAAGGCAACAACAGGTCCCGAGATCTGGAATGATACAGACGGAAAAGTTGATATCTTCATCGCAGGCGTAGGCACAGGCGGAACACTTACAGGTGTCGGCGAGTATCTCAAGGAGAAGAATCCCGATATAAAGATAGTTGCATTGGAACCCGAGGATTCACCCGTTCTTTCGGAAGGAAGAAGCGGTGCACATAAGATCCAGGGTATTGGAGCCGGATTTGTTCCAGACGTCCTTAACACAAAAATCTATGATGAAATCTTTAAGGCTCCTGGTCAGAATGCATTTGATACCGCAAAGCTCCTGGCAAAGAAGGAAGGTATCTCCGTAGGTATTTCCTCAGGTGCAGCACTTTACGGTGCAATAACACTTGCACAGCGTCCCGAGAACAAGGGTAAGACAATTGTTGCACTGCTTCCCGACAGTGGTGACAGATATTATTCAACAGCATTATTCTCTTGAAAAAGTTGCGTAAGGCCTCCGACATGTAAAAGTGCCGGGGGTCTTACAAAAAGAAGAATTGGAGACAATGATTATGAAAACTAACGGCAGACAGGATTATTCATATTTAAGCGGCATAAGCTTCATGTGTATGTGTTGTTATACATATGAGGTCTGTTGCCGTGTGTAAAACTGTATTCCTGTAATTATATATTACAATGTGGATGATCAGGCACGGCGGTGCCTGATTTTTTTATGCAAGGAGGAGATTTATGGAACGGTACTTATCTGCCGGAGGTTTGATAGAATGTCAAAGCAGGTTAAAATGCCGAGAACAGTATTGAACAATGAAAAAGAAAAAGCAGGAAAACAACAAAATAAAAAAACAGGAGAAAACAATCATGAAATTAAGAAAATTATTTGCATTAATATTATCAGCAGCACTTATATCGGTTTCAGTTACAGCTTGCGCTAAGGAATCAAATGCGGGCACAAAGGAAACGGAGAGTCTTAAGACCATAAGGGTCGGATACATGACGGGAATGCCGGACCAGTATGCAGGATATATCGGAACCGAACAGGGAATATTTGAAAAGCACGGGATCAAGATAGAGTCAAGCGAATACGCTGCAGGAATCAACACGGTTGACGCAATAGCAACAGGAACGGTTGATATCGGACTTCTTGCTGATTATGCAGCGGTCAACCGCATAGGAAACACTCTTGATGCAACCAATCTTGTAATATTTTCCGAACTTGCTCTTTCGGAGCCGAACATCGGCGGTCTGTATGTAGCACCTCAGTATGCAAACGATCTCAAGTCACTTGACGGAAGCGAGGGCTGGATCACTCAGATAGGAACCGTATGGGAATATTACAACTGGCAGTCACAGAATTATATCGGTATCGATCCCGAAAAGCAGAAGATCGTTCAGACCGATTCAAAACAGACATCACTTGCACTTGCGGCACAGGGAAATGCTTCGGCCATCGTTGCTCATGGCGCAGACGGAAGACGCTTTGCAGAGCAGGGCTGGGTACTTGCAGTTTCATCAAAGGATATGGGAGTTAAGACCGGTATTTATCTTGTAACCACGAGAGAGTTCCTGGCAAATAACAGTGATCTCATTGCAAATTATCTGAAGGCTCTCAATGAGAGCATAGACTATATATCGGCAAATACGGAAGAATCAGCAGTCAAGGCAGAAGCAAAATTCGGCGTATTAAAGGATGACTTTGTTATTGCATGGAAATCATATAATTTTGAACTCGGATTTACCGAAGCAGGTGCAGAACATCTTGAAAAAGTCGGAGCATGGGCTCTTGAACACGGGAAATACGGCAAGGCATACGATATCCGCAAGTTCATAGATACTTCCGCAGCAGAAAAGGCAATCCCCGATAAGGTTACGATCAAAAAATAAAAGGAGGTGTTCGGATGTCTGATCTTGCAAAGGCAGCTACAGAACTGTATGAATACGGTTTTGCTTTGGTGGTAACCGAAGCAACACACTATGGTTCCGATGACAAGGGAATAACCCATTTTCGGGAGTTCCCCACGGAGAAAAACAAAAAAGTCGTTAGACTGAATATGGATACATTGTATTCGCTCGCATGGACACAGCTTGCAAGAACGCCATATGTGGTTCATATTCCTAAGATAACAGAACGTTATTATCTTTTCCCGATAATGGACGCATATACCAACGTGGTCGAGTCGATCGGAACACGTACTCCGGAGAGAGCCGAGGGAGATTATCTGCTTATACTGGAAGGTGAAGATATCCCCAAAGGTTATGAAAACCACAGGATAATACGTCTTAAAAACTCACTCAATGCAGTTCTGCTCCGTATCGAAACAAGAGGTAAGGCTGATTATGGTTTTGTAAACAGTCTTCAGGACAGGTTTGTTTTTAAGCCCTTGTATGAAGACAGGATAAAATCTTCGGAACATGAAGCACCGGAATCTCCGGTTGCATTTACCGCAGGCCTGAGTGCCGAAGAATTTTTCAAACTGTTCGCGAAGCTTTCAAAAGAAAATCCGATAGCTGATGAAAGGTATGTAAAATACTTTGAGCTTTTCGGATATGACAGGGAAAACGGAAGCTTTGCTTTTGAAAATCTTTCGGAAGAACAGAAGGAAGCGCTTGAGCAGGGGCGTATCAATGCTCTTGATATCTTAAGAAAAGGAATAAGAAGCGATAAATACGGTGTGCGAAAAAGAGGCTGGCTGTCAATTACCGGCGGTATAGGAAATTATGGTGATGACTATCGCCAACGTGCACTGACGGCATACGGCGGATGGGGTGCGAATCTAATAGAGGACAGCGCGTATGTTGCAGGATTTGGTGATGATGACGGGGAGAGATTTTCAAACCGTCATTCATACAGACTCCATTTCGCGCCTGACGGATATCCTCACGCCGCAGTGTTCTGGTCGATCACTCTTTACGGAGAACCGAGTATGTATCCGGCCGCAAATTCTATTGATCGATTTGCGATAAATTCTTTCGATCTGGAAAACGGGAATGTATCGAAAAACGAGGATGGTTCTTTGGATATATATATTTCAAAGGACGCTCCCGAAGGCGAGACTGCAAGAAACTGGCTCCCCGCTCCACAGAATGAGGAACATTTTTCACTTACGATAAGGATATATTATCCTGATGAGATAACAATACGCGGACAGTGGGATCCTCCGTCGATAACAAAAATATGAGGTAAATATTATTATGAGCAATATAATTCTGAACAATGAGGTCAAAGGTGCATCTGAAGAGACGTTGAAAAGAAACAGGAGAGCAGCCGAGGAGCTCGGACTTGATCTGAATGATACTGTCAACAGTGAGCTTGAGCTTGCGTATCAAAACCGGATACTGCCTCTTGATGATTACAAGGTGACGGCAGAAGACGGAAGCGTTGTCTTTGATCTTACGCAATATTCATTTTTCAAACAGAAGGCAGCTGCCGAGACCGTAAATCCCAGTCTATGGTTGAACGGTAAGTCAAATTACGCGGCAGGGGTATTTGAGGTTTTAAAAGATAAGATTTATCAGGTTCGCGGACTCGATATTGCGAATTTTACGATCGTAAGGAGTAAGACCGGGTGGATAGTTCTTGATACCACATCCTTCCCCGAGGTAGCCGCTGTATCTTTGAAGTTACTGAAACAGGCTATAGGAGAAAATATTAAAGATAATATCAGAGCCGTGATAATCAGTCATTCCCACGGAGATCATTTCGGAGGAATTGCCGGAACGGTTGATGAAGATAAGGTCGGGAAGCTGTCGGATGGAAAGATCCCGATAATCGTACCGGCAGGGTTTGATGAAGAAACGGTTAAGGAAAATGTTTTTGCAGGACATGCCATGAGCGTGCGTGCGAGATATCAGTTTGGTGTAGGTATTCCCGCCGGCGTAAGGGGAAAGGTGTCGGCCGGTATTGGAATCCCGGGCGGCAGAGGCAGATTTTCATATATCCGTCCTACCGATTTCATAACAGAGGATTCCGTACTCGATATAGATGGTCTAAAGGTTGAGTTCCAGCTTACTCCGGGTACCGAGGCGCCTGCGGAAATGAATAATTATTTCCCGGAATACAGGGCATTTTGGGCTGCCGAGAATTGCTCCGGATCACTTCACAATCTTTATCCGATCCGAGGGGCACAGCTTCGTGACAGCGCGGCATGGTGGAGATTCACTCAGATCGCGCTTGAAAAATACGGAAGAAATTCCGATGTTGTATTTCAGGCACATAATCATCCGCATTACAATACTCCCGAAAACCCTGAGGGAGTTGTGGAATACCTGAGGAACAATTCAGCCATATACAAGCTGATCCATGATCGGACACTTCTTTTGGCCAATCTGGGCAAGACCGCAAAAGAAACGGCAAAGCTTATAACGATCCCGGAAAAACTGAAGAAGGCGTGGTATATCAGACCGTATTACGGTTCGCTGCAGATAAACTCGCGCGCAGTTTATACCAAGTATCTCGGTTTCTGGAACGGAGATCCGAATGAGATCGATCCGCTTACCGAGAAAGAAGAGGCTGAGCTTTTCCTCAGATATGCGGGCTCAGAGGAACATGTTCTGGAGCTGGCCGAAGAGGATCTTGCAAACGGTAAATACGAACAGGCTGCAAAGGCGGCAGGCTATGTGGTTTTCGCAAATCCCGGAAATCTGAAGGCACGTTATATCGAGGCAGACGCGTTCGAACAACTCGGATATCGTGCAGAATCGAGTGTATGGAGAAACGCATATTTAAGCGGAGCGCATGATCTGCGTGAACGTAAAACCGATGATCCGCTTAAGAACATTGTATTAAAAGAAAATATCGTTTCCAAGCTGTCTCCGCGCATGCTTCTCGATTATCTCGGTATTGTCGCCGACGGTAGAAAAATAGCGGATGAAAATACTAAATTCCGTCTTAACGTAGTGGATGCAAGAGCTGACGGTGATACGGATTACAAGGGAAAGAAGGTTAAAAAGGTTTCAGAGTTTTCGGTACATATCTATTACGGAACCGTTTTGTATTATGAAGGTCATACCGATGAAGAATTACCTGAGATCACGGTTCCCGAGGAGAAGCTTCCGCTGATACTCAACACGGAGAGCAATGCAATCTTTGAGGCCGCGGAAACAGATATACCCGAGGTTATTGAAACCATAAGAAGCGCTGTTATCAACATACGGAAAGAAGCCTATTTCCCGATGGTAGAAGCTAATACGAGAGAATTATAAAAGAAGGCGTTTCTTAAAAGAAAAACTTGATCTGCTTCTTAATGATAAGTCAGATCGATAAAGGAAAAGATAATGGATCATAAGGTTATTGAATCAGATGTATTGATAATAGGCGGAGGGACTGCAGGCTGCTATGCCGCAATAAAGCTTGCAGAGACCTCCGACCTGACAATAGCTATAGCGGAGAAGGCCGATATAAGGCGCAGCGGTTGTTTGGCAGCAGGAGTAAATGCATTAAATGCTTATATTACCGAAGGCCATGAACCTATGGACTATGTAAGATATGCCTCGCTAGATGCTGACGGTATCGTAAGGGAAGATCTTCTTCTTGATATCTGTGAAAGACTGAATGAAGTCACTCATGATATGGAAAAAAGGGGATTGACTATCCTGAAGGATGAAAACGGGAAATATGTTTCAAGAGGATGGAGAAATCTTAAGATAAACGGGGAAAACATAAAACCCATACTTGCCGGTGCTGTAGCGGCCCATGACAGGATAAGCGTTTACAATCATGTTAACATTACCGATTACAGATCTTCCGGGAAAAGAATATGCGGAGCATACGGATTCGGAGTAAATGACGGATTGTTTTACGAATTCCGTTCCAAAGCGGTTCTTATTGCCACGGGAGGGGCTGCGGGGATATATAGGCCCAATAATCCCGGTGAGAACTCACATCAGATGTGGTATTGTCCGTTTAATAC
>JAEEVO010000093.1 GCA_016290905.1 Lachnospiraceae bacterium
TTTTCCGGATGAAATTTGAAAATAACAACGGCGCACTCGTGTGCTACAAGAGCGGTGAAAAGCTTGAGATCAGGGCTTGGGGTGAGGATTCGCTCAGAGTCAGGGCAACCATGCAGAAGGATTTTACTGGAAATGACTGGGCGCTTACTGAGAAGGTGAATGAAGGTGCACCGGTGGTTACCATAGGTGAAGAGGATTTCTGGGTCGGAGACGGAAGCATTTCAAAACAGCCTACGGCGTCTATCGTTAACGGCAGGATAAAGGCAGTTGTAAACTTTGCCGGAGTTATCTCATTCTACAGGGATGAAAAGCTTTTCTTAAGAGAGTATTTCCGTTCATACGGCGGAACCCTTTCGAAAGAGAGCAGATGCTTAAAAATAGTAAACAGAGAATGGAAGGGCATTATAGGCGGAAGCGAATATTCCCTTAACCTGAAATTTGAGAGCAATGAGGATGAAAAGATATTCGGAATGGGCCAGTACCAGCAGGAATGCATGGAGCTTAAGGGCTGCGTGCTTGAGCTTGCTCAGCGTAATTCCCAGATATCGGTACCCTTCGCAGTTTCTTCTCTCGGGTACGGCTTTTTATGGAATAACCCCGCTGTAGGCCGTGTTTCCTTCGGGAAGAACTATACCGAATGGATAGCAAGAGCAACAAAGGAGATGGATTACTGGCTGACCATAGCCGATACGCCCAAGAAGATACTGGAGAATTATACTGCGGTTACCGGACGTGCAGATATGTTCCCCGAGGATCTTATGGGACTGTGGCAGTGCAAGCTGAGATACAGGACTCAGGAAGAGGTTCTTGAGGTGGCAAGAAAATATAAGGCAGAGGGCATAAAGATCGATCAGATCGTTATTGATTTCTTCCACTGGACCGTACAGGGCGATTGGAAATTTGACAAGACCTACTGGCCGGATCCGAAGGCCATGGTTGACGAGCTTCATTCCATGGGTATAAAGGTCATAGTTTCCGTATGGCCTTCAGTTGACAGGAAGAGTGAGAATTTCTACCCGATGATGGAAAAGGGACTTCTTATAAAGACGGAAAGAGGAGCCGCACAGACATATGATTATCAGGGCGACTGCGTTGAGATCGATCCTTTTAACCCCGAGACCAGAAAGTATGTCTGGGAAGTCTGCAAAAAGAATTATTACGATTACGGAATAGATGCTTTCTGGCTCGACAACTCCGAGCCCGATTACGGAGTATACGATTTTGAAAATTACCGTTATTGTGACGGACCTGCTCTGGCACTCAGCAACATCTATCCCCAGATGTACAGCCGTGTGTTCTATGATGAGATGAGCAAGGAAGGCAAGCCTGTAGTCAACCTCTTAAGGTGTGCATGGGCAGGTTCACAGAAATACGGAAATGTGGTATGGTCCGGAGATGTTCCTTCGACCTTTGAGGCTTTCAGGGATCAGCTTCAGTGCGGACTTAACATGGGACTTGCAGGTATTCCGTGGTGGACAACGGATATAGGCGGCTTTATGACGGATGACGTGAACGATCCCGATTTCAGGCAGCTTCTTATCCGCTGGTATCAGTTTGCGGTTTATTCGGCAGTGCTGAGAATGCACGGAGACAGAGGACCTTACAATATCCCGCCTCTTGACACAAGGGACTGGGGCGGCGGATATCTCCATACGGGACAGCCCAACGAGCTCTGGAGCTACGGCGAAGAAAACTATGCGATCATGAAGAAATATTATGACATAAGGATTTCCATGCATGATTACATAAAGTCTCTGTACCTTGAAGCCCATGAGAACGGATCGCCTCTTATCAGGCCCATGTTCTACGAGTTCCCGGAGGATGAAAAGTGTTGGGATATCCAGGATCAGTACATGTTTGGCGCAAAATATCTCGTAGCTCCCATTTTCCATCTGAACGAGTTTGAACGTGAGGTATATCTTCCCGAGGGTTCGTGGATGCTTACGTCCACAGGCGTTGTTTATGAGGGAGGAAAGAGCGTATTTGTTGACGCACCTATAGATTATATGCCTGTATTTGAGAGAAAATAACCGGGAAATGAGGTGATGGATTTGAAGAAGCTTGTTCTGATCATGTTCATGATAATGAGTATCCTGGTCACCGGCTGTGATAACGGAAACAATGAGGGAAGCACGGGGAATTCGGGAGAATTGACAACCAATACGGAAGAGAACGGAGATCTTAGACTGTATTTTTTTGAAATGGGAAAAGCTGATGCGTTCATCATCTACAATAATAAGACCACGATCCTTATCGACACCGGTGAAAAGGGTGAGGGTAAGGACATACTCCAGTATATGGAGAACAATAAGCTGAACAAGATAGATTATCTTTTCATAACGCATTTCGACCAGGATCATGTGGGCGGGGCAAACAAGGTACTTGGCAATACAACGGTTTCACAGATCTATACAAGCAATTATCCCAAGGAATCGGAAGAGTACAATACTTTTATGGGAAGGGTAAAGGAGAAAAACATCCCGACCACCGTTTTGCGCGAGGCTCTTTCAATTGACGTAAACGGTATAAAGATAGATGTAAACGCTCCCGCAAGGGAAGTGTATGAGGAAGATCCGAGTAATAATTCGTCCCTGATAATAAGGATAACCTACGGTGAGAAAACCTTTCTATTCATGGGTGACGCCATGTCGGATAGGATCAGGGAGTATATCGCGACTAATCCGGAAACATGCGATGTCCTGAAGATGCCGTACCACGGCCGGTACATGGGCTGTCTTGACGATATGATCGTAAAGTTAAAGCCCAAATATGCTGTC
Source organism: Lachnospiraceae bacterium (assembly GCA_016290905.1). Lineage (GTDB taxonomy): Bacteria > Bacillota > Clostridia > Lachnospirales > Lachnospiraceae > RUG11977. Next base: position 2,778 of record JAEEVO010000093.1, read on the forward strand.
ATAACATCTTCCAAGCAGGACAAGGAAGCGCAGGAAACAAAGGATTTACTTGAGAAATACAAGGTAACGCTATACAGGACACGCAAGGGGAGCGTTCTGATGCAGACTGACGGTAAGGAAATAACCGTATTCCAGGCAAGCTGATAACCGGCTTCCCGGATACGGTCAGAACCGAACCGGCAAAAGGACGGTAGATGTGACTTGAACAGAAAATCTTATGAAATGAATATGTGTGAGGGAGCGGTACTGCCGAAGATGCTGAAGTTTACCGTTCCCCTTATGCTTTCCAGCATCCTGCAGCTTCTTTTCAATGCGGCGGATGTTGTTGTGGTAGGTAAGTTTGCCGGAGATGATGCGCTGGCAGCAGTCGGCTGTACGGGATCTCTGATAAATCTGCTCATTAACCTTTTTGTGGGCTTAAGTGTCGGAGCCAATGTCATGGCGGCAAGGCATTACGGAGCAAAACAGGAGGATGAGCTTAAGAAAAGCGTACATACTTCCATGCTGCTTTCTATCATAGGAGGTATCGTTCTTAACGCGGTCGGGGTTTTATGGACCGAGGGCATACTTAAACTCATGGAAACACCTGAGAGCGTGCTTCCGCTGGCAGCATTGTATCTCAGGATATATTTTATAGGTATGGTCCCGAATATGATCTACAACTTCGGCAGCGCGGTACTGAGGGCGATAGGGGATACCAGGCGTCCGATGTATTTCTTAAGCCTTGCCGGAGTGATAAACGTAGTGCTCAATCTGCTTTTCGTCATAAAATTTGAGATGGGCGTAGCCGGAGTAGCAACTGCGACCGTTATATCCCAGTGCATATCCGCAGCGCTTGTCGTTATCTGTATGATGAGGGAAAAGGGTGCAATCCGGCTTGATCTCAAGGAACTTAAGATTGACAGGAAGGAGCTTGTAGGGATCCTTAGGATAGGCCTCCCGGCAGGTGTGCAGGGATGCATCTTCTCAATGTCAAATGTCATCATTCAGAAGTCGATCAACGGTTTCGGGAACATTGAGGTTTCCGGAAGTTCTGCCGCTTCAAACCTTGAAGGCTTTGTATATGTCTCGATGAACGCCTTTCATCAGGCGACTCTGTCTTTCATGAGCCAGAATTTCGGCGCGGGCCGTTATGACAGGCTTAAGAAAATATTGGCCTGCGGTCTGCTGTGTGTGACCGTCACTGGTCTTGTGCTGGGAAATCTTGAAGTGTTTTTCGGAAGGACGCTGCTTGGTATATATACTTCAAACGAGCTGGTGATAGATGCGGGCATCAGGAGAATGACATATATCTGTACGGTTTATTTCCTGTGCGGGATCATGGATGTAATGGTCGGAGCATTAAGGGGTATCGGACATTCCTTCGTACCGATGCTGGTTTCGCTGTGCGGAGTATGCGGCATAAGGCTTGTGTGGATATTTACCGTATTTGAAATGGAGAAGTATCATAAGATACAGACGGTTTATATCTCATATCCCATTTCGTGGACAATAACATTTGCGATACATCTGGGAAGCTATATCGTGATACGCAGGAAAATGAAGAATCGGCTCGGATAATGGCATTAAGTTAGAGCTTTTTTAGAGGGTAAGCATCGGCAGTGTCATTCTGAGCGAAGCGAAGAATCCTTTGTGGAATAAGATCCTTCGCTAACGCTCAGGATGACAGACTGGGAACTCAGGATGACAAACAAAGTTTGACTTAATGAAGTTGGAGTCATAATATAGGAGAGCCGAAATCAAAATATCAGAATAGTAAGGGTGTCGGATATGTGTGTTTTAACGGATGAGAACGCCTCGCAGGACTTAAAGAAGCTTATAGTGATTGCGGGCACGAACGCTTCGGGAAAAAGCGGGCTCGGCATAGAGCTGGCACTGAAGTTTAAAGCGGAGATAGTGTCGGCTGACTCAAGACAGGTCTTTAAAGGGCTTGATCTCGGAAGCGGAAAGGTGACGGAAAAGGAAATGAAGGGTGTGCCGCATTTCCTGCTTGATGTGGCTGAGCCAGGGGATTTCTTTTCATTAAAGGAATATCAGGAGCTGGCTTACAAAGCGATAGATGATATAACAAACCGCGGGAAGCTTCCGTTCCTTGTCGGAGGAACAGGCCTTTATGTGAACGCAGTCGTTGACGGATATACGCTCACGGATGCGCCCGTGGATGAGGCTTTAAGGAAAAAGGTTGAAGCCATGAGCAGGGATGAGCTGGAAGTGTTGCTTAAAAGTAAGCTGAAGGAAATCCCTGAGAATCTTGATCTGAACAATAAGAGAAGACTTGAGAGGGCGGCGGAGAAGGTCCTCATGGATAAGCCGCTGAACCTGACGAGCAGAAAACGTTATGATACCCTTGTGCTCGGGGTGACATGGGAAAGACAGAAGCTCTATAAGCGGATAGAGGAGCGTCTTGACCGGCGTCTTGAACAGGGAATGATAGAGGAAGTTGAGAATCTTATGAAACAGGGCGTGTCCGATGATTTTCTGTTCAGGCTCGGGCTTGAGTACAGATATATTATGTTGTATATCCGCGGAAGGTTTTCGTCAAAGGAAGAGTTCCGTGAAGAACTCTTTAAAGAGATCAGGCATCTGGCAAAGGAACAGATGACCTGGTTCAGGAAAAGGAAGGATATCATATGGCTTGATATGGAGAAAAATCCCGTACAGACTGCCGAGGGACTTATCTCTGAATTTATAACAAAACAATGAAGAAGGTAAAACCGTTTTTTACGGAAATGACGCGTTGATAAACAAAAGATTCTCATGAAGAAAGTGGGGATGAAGGTATGAAACTGTTAATAGTTACGGGTATGAGCGGCTCCGGCAAATCAAAAACCATGAAGCTGCTCGAGGATAACGGGTATTATTGTGTGGATAATCTTCCGATAAAGCTGATCTCAAATTTCGTGGATATGATGATACAGATGGAAGATACGCCCAAATATATGGCGGTAACTGCGGACGCCAGGAATTTCGGCATAGCGGATGAGCTTGACGATGAACTGAAGGAACTAAGAAAACTGACAGAAACCAAGGTGCTTTATCTTGATTCTGAGGACGGGGTACTGTTAAAACGATATAAGGAGACCAGACGGCTCCATCCTCTTATGGTTTTTGACAGCAAGCTTGACCTTGAAGGCGCGATAGCAGAGGAAAGACACCTGCTCCGGAGTATCCGGCAGATTTCCGATTATATAATAGATACGTCTTATCTTTCTACGGTAGAGCTCAGGGAAAAACTCCTTCAGATCATAAGTACGGGCGATGAGGGAAGGCTGAAGCTTAATTTTGTGGCGTTCGGCTATAAATACGGGATACCTTCGGATGCGGATCTGGTATTTGACGTAAGATGCCTGCCTAATCCTTTTTACAGACCCGAGCTTAAACATCTGACCGGTATGGATAAGGAGGTCAGGGATTATGTCATGGCTCAGGAGGAGTCTAAAATGCTTTATGACAAGATCGTGGAATACTTAGAGTGCACGCTTCCGATGTATGAGAAGGAAGGAAAGGCTCAGCTTGTCGTAGGACTCGGCTGTACGGGCGGACAGCACAGGTCACTCACTTTCGCGATCCTTCTTGCGGATTATTTTAATGCAAAGGGATACAGTACCCAGAAATGGTCAAGAGACAAGAACAGGAATGTTGCGGAGGTACTCAGCCGGTGACGTTGAGGGAAATTTTTAACGTATTAATTACCGAAATATGTAAAATATTATCACTTGACAATTAAAAAATTAACTTATATAATAGATTTCAAATGTTGTTCGGAGGCGTATGCGGTTCGTAAATAATTATTTAGGCGGTAAATCGGACATGAAAATGTCTGTAGCAGATTCACATATTACATAATACAGGATTATTTACAGTTGTTTTACTAATGGAGGCAGAAAAATGAAGAAATTATTAGCAGTTGTTTTAACACTTATTATGGTTTTATCACTTACAGCATGTGGCGCAAGCATGGAAGGTACCTATAAGCTTACCGATGCAACCGGTAACGAAGGCATTAAGGAATACTTAGATATGTTTGGTAAGAAGAATATGTACAGTGCGCTTATCGTTGATAAGGACAATAAGTTTACCATGAAGATGCTTGGTATGGATGAACAGTCAGGTACATATGATTCTAAAGAGAAGAAGATGAAAATTGCTGGAGATGAAGCTACCTATACATTCGAAAAAGATACAATTACCATTAAAGGTAAAGATAAAGACCAGGGAAATGAGTACAGCTTCACTTTCAAGAAAATGACCGATGAAGAGAAGAAAGCATTCGGCACCGGTTATTCACAGGACAAGATAAATGAAGTTATAATGGAAATCGCTAAAGAGAGGCTGTCAGCTCAGGGATCTGACGATGAAGGATCTGACGATGAGGGATACGAGGACGAAGAGTAATTTTCCCTGATCAAACAATAGCAAAGTAATATGTGAATTAGAGCCGGAAGGTTAATTACTTTCCGGCTCTTTTTGTGCGAACGGACACTGAGAGAGCATGCTCTCGAAGTGTGCGATAGTGAATACAGCTATATTTACGGGATCAGTGTGCGCGCAAGCGCAACAAGTATCGGCATGGTGATGATGCAAAGGATTGTTGTGAGCGATATCATACCTACGGAGACCTGGGTATCACGGTCAAATTTCATTGCAAGCATACCGCTTAAGGCGGCAGAGGGAGCGGAGCATGCTATAACGCACGCTGTTGTGACATCACTTTCTGCCCTGAAGAGTAAGCAGAGGATTATTGCCAGGGTGGGTGATATCATCAGCTTGATGAAAGCACCGGCATAAACCCAAAGATTGGTAAATGTTGCTTTTAAATCCGTGTTTGCAAGATAGTAGCCGATTATCAGCATCGGTAACGGAGTGTTGAGCGCCGAAAAATAAGTGAGAGGCGAGGAGATAAGTTCGGGAAGCCTCACCTGTGTAACAAACAGGATAAGTCCGATGAATATACCTATGATCGGCGGATTGAATATAATCTTTTTGAAATTAATCTTGGACTTCTCCTTGCTTAGAAGCTTAACTCCGTAAGTCCAGACATAGCAGTGGAAGATAGCGATGTAGGAGGCTCCGTAAAAGACTCCGATATCGCCCAATACTGCTTTTTGGAGAGGAAGAGCCATATATCCGGCGTTCGGGAGGGCAGCTGCAAATTGCAGGACACAGTTCTTGTCCGGATTTTTTTCTTTTATAAAAATCCTTGCAATGACGAAGTTAAGGAAGAAAACAAGTAAAGCAAGAACAAAGGAAAGACCTAACTGCATGAGCAGCTCGTTTTTGAAATCCCTCTGGAAAGAGATAATGATGTTGGAAGGCGTAACAATATAGACAACTATGTCAATAAGACCCGATACCTTCTGTTTGTCGAGCAGCTTGAGCTTTGTAAATGCAAATCCGACACCAATGATAGTAAATAATATGAAAACCTGTTTCGCGACAGGCAGGATATTGTCAAACATGAAGCCCTCCGGTTAAAAAAATTCAAATGGATTATACAACGATTATACCGAAAAAACAAGGAAAAATTTCGGAGAGCAAATACTTCTCATTTTTGCTATTGGCATTATCTGTTTTGATGTGCAAAAGCCAAAAGAATCTTAAAAAAATATGTTGGCAATATTAAAAGTATGTGTTATAATACGAAACAAGGTGCGTTTTATGGCATGCCATAAAACACGATGTCGGCACGCCGTGCTGGCAGTAAAATTATCATGTAAAGGAGAACCACAATGAATCTTTCACCCCTTCAGAAGGCGAGATACGAGTACACTCCCAAGCTTCCCGGAATGCTTAGAGGCGGTATCTCAGAGATTAGCGTAAAGGTTGGCGCAGCTACACAGAG
>JAEEVO010000018.1 GCA_016290905.1 Lachnospiraceae bacterium
GGTGCTTTTTTTATGGTGCGCCTAGCGGCGCACGTTTCTAACGGGTTAACGTCCCGAATCCGCCCGGTAGTGGGAAGGATATAGCCGAAGGCAAGGGTGCCCACCGCGAGGTGGAATCTGAAGGAAGCCGGATGTGGGGAACATACTAACTCACGGGCAAATCTCTGGTCTGACGAACAGAAATTTCATATGAGGTTATGCATGAGGGTAGGCGGAGTATTAGGAAAAATGTTTGGAAAAGCTTACAAGATTTTACTTCCCGAACACTTCCTTTGCGTACTTGACGGTGTCCATAGCCTGCGGCGAATAAGCATCCGCGCCTATCTTTTCGGCATACTCGGGCGTGAGTACGGCGCCGCCGACTACAACCTTGCAGAACGGTGCTTTTTCGCGGAGCTGTTTTATCGTCTCTTCCATGCTCACAACCGTGGTGGTCATAAGCGCGCTTAAGCCGACCAGCTTGATATTGTGCTCGAGAACGGTATCAACTATGGTCTCGGGAGCAACATCCTTTCCCAGGTCTATAACGGTATAATCATAGTTCTCGAGAAGAACCTTTACTATATTCTTTCCGATATCATGGATATCACCCTTAACTGTAGCCATAACAACGGTGCCCTTTGACTCACCCTTGGTACCGTTTTCGGCATAATACTTCTTTATCTCGTCAAATGCGACCTTTGCGGCATCGGCGCTCATAAGCAGCTGGGGCAGGAAGGTCTTTTTTTCTTCAAAGGACTTACCAACCTTGTCGAGAGCGGGGATGAGATTTTCATTGATGATCTTTACCGGTTCTGTGCCTTCTGAAAGCATTGCTTTACACTCGGCACCGGCCTTTTCGGTCATACCCCTTACAACCGCATTAAACAGGGGAGATTCGTTTTTACCTGCAGATCCATCTTCATAAGACGGAGCCGTAGTACTGCCTGAGCCTTGGGCAACCGCGCCCGAGCCTCCGTTTTTGGCGGCTGTATAAGGATCGGTCTTTTCACTGTACTTTTGGATATAGTTAAGACACTGGCTGTCAAGTCCCCTTAAGGTGAGGAAGCTGTCATATGCAGCCATGAGCCTTTCGTCAAGCGGATTGATTATGCCGGCGCTCAATCCGTTTTCCATGGCAAGTGTGAAGAAGGTACTTGTCATGATGCTTCTAAGCGGAAGACCGAAGCTTACGTTTGAAACTCCGAGTACGGTACCGACACCGAAACGCTCATGGATCTCGCGCAGGGCAGCCAGGGTAATATTGGCGTTGTTTATATCCGTGCTTACGGTCATGGTGAGAGAGTCAAACAGAAGGTCTTTTTTGTCTATGCCGTATTCCTTTGCCCTGTTGATCAGACGTTCCGCTATTTTTACCCTTTCCTCTGCAGTCTCGGGTATGCCCTTTTCGTCAAGCGTCAGGCATACAACGGCTGCGCCGTATTTCTTTGCCAGAGGGAAAACGGCGGACATGCTTTCTTCCTTGCCGTTAACACTGTTGAGTAGGGGCTTTCCGTTATAAATCCTTAAAGCCCTTTCCATGGTTTTGATATCCGAGGTATCTATCTGCAGGGGCAGGTCGCTGACTGAAGTGATGGCCTCTATAACGGTTTCCATCATCTCGCATTCGTCAATCTCGGGAAGTCCGACGTTGACGTCGAGGATATGCGAGCCTGCGTCTTCTTCGGCTATGGCTTCGTTTATAATATATGTGATATCCTTATCTCTTAATGCCTGCTTTAAGGCTTTCTTTCCGGTGGGATTGATCCTTTCACCTATAAGCAGGGGCTTGTTGTCGAAATAAACCGCATGCGTATATGAAGAAATAACAGAAAGCTCCTTCTTTACAACCGGAGTTAACGGGATATGTGTATAATCCGAAGCGTTATCGGAGTCTTTACGGTTATTAAGAGAATTCTCACAGATTTTAACAGTCTCGGCGATGTGTGCCGGAGTGGAACCGCAGCATCCGCCGGCTATCACAACTCCGCCCTTTATGAGCTCTAAGGAGTCTTCGGCAAACTCTTCGGGGGTTACGTCAAAGGTGGTCTTTCCGTTTACAACTTTAGGAAGTCCCGCATTGGGCTGTGTGAGTACGGGTATGGAGCATACCTTCGTGATCGTAGATAGGAATTTTAAGAACTGCTTCGGACCGAAACCGCAGTTCATGCCGAGAGCATCGACGCCGAGGCCTTCTGCAAGGGCAACGTATGCCTCGAGGTCTCCGCCGGTAAGCAGTCTGCCGTTCTCATCGGGAGCAACGGAAACAAATATCGGAAGATCTGAGTTTTCCTTTGCTGCTATGATCGCAGCTTTAAGATCGTAAAGATCGGTAAAGGTCTCACAGAATATGAGATCCGCACCCGCTTCGGTGCCGGCTTTCATTATCTCGGCATAGGCGGACTCAGCCTCATCAAAGGAAATATTCCCGATGGGCTTTAAAAGCTTGCCCAAGGGACCGACATCAAGGGCGACAAAGTGAGGTTTTTTTGTAAAGCCCTTATCAAAGGCCTCCCCCTCGGTCATTGCTTCAAAGGACGTTATGGCGTCCTTTACAAGCTTTATGCCTGTTGATACAAGGGTATTCAGATCGTACTCCGAATGTTCCAGCTTATATTTATTGCATCCGAAGGTGTTTGCCGAGATTATATTCGATCCTGAGGAAAGATAACTTTTGTGTACATCATCAAGAGCCTCGGGATGGAGGATGTTCCAGGTCTCGGGGATCTCGCCGCCTTTCAGGCCCTTTGCCTGAAGGAGGGTACCCATGGCACCGTCGCAGAAGAGAAGTTCTTTTCCTATAAGTTCACGGAGAGTTTTTTTTGTTGTGTTTGCATTGTCCGGCATATGGAGTTATCCTTTCGTTTCTGTTTGTAATATCCGGTAAAAATCCTGTCTGGCATCTTGAGCGTTAGCGAAGGATCTTATATGATTCTTCGCTTCGCTCAGAATGACAATAACTTGACAGTGTTATGTTTAACAATTTTATCATCTTAGGCTCATGTATCGGGCAGTACTCCGATTACGGCGGTAATGCTCTTGGTAGGGGTCATGAGCAGCGCGTCGTTCAAGCTTATCCCGAGGTTTTTCTCTATATCGAGCATCCGGAAGAAATCCTTCTGGTGCTCAAGGCTGAAATCACCGTAGCCTGGGCTGAAGCGCATCTTTAGGTTTGGGAAATCTTTACGGATACCGTCGGTTACAAGATCGGCATAGGCTTCTATAGCCGATGCCCCCGCAGCCTGCAGGATGGCGGGTTTTAATGAAGAGCCTGCGGAATATCTTCTGATGATCGTGTCTGCGCCGGGACCCACCGTAGCGGCAAAGAGGATCACACGGTCACAGTCCTTAAGATGTGCGGCGAGCTTTTTACTGTCAATCTTAAAAAGACAGTCGGGTGCTGCCTGTTCACCGGCTTTATGGTAAAGCCGGCAGGCGTCTCCGTTGTTTTCAAGAGAGTATATTTCGTAAACACATCTTGGAGTAATGACTTTTTTTATCTTTGCGGTAAGCTCGTCGACCAGTTTTTCAAGCTCCGGGTCCGGGGATACGGTCCCACCGAAATGGTAGCCCAGATAACGGAAGGTTTCTTTTCTGTCTATGTCAAGAGCGGTGCCGTCTGAAAGACTTAGTATTTCCATAAGTTGATCGTGTCCTTTCCGATGCCACGCGATCGGCATTTTCTATCTGGGCGCGATAAAGGAAAGATTGTTCATTATCGCAGCCGCAACTTCGGGATGGTTCATGGTATAGATATGAACGCAGTTTATGCCGTTTGCGAAAAGGTCGATAATCTGCTCGGTGGCATATGCGATACCTGCCTGCTTCATAGCTTCGGGATTATCTCCGAAATGATCGACGATCATCTTGAAGCGGGGAGGAACAAGGTTGCCGGAAAGGGAAATGATCCTTGCTATCTGTGCCTTGTTGGTAACGGGCATGATGCCTGCGTCTATCGGTACGTCAATTCCCTTCTTCAGCATCTTATACATGTAATTATACAGGATATTGTTGTCGAAGAACATCTGTGTGATAAGAAAGTCGCAGCCTGCTTCGACCTTACGTTTCGTATATTCAAGATCCTCGTCGATGGATTTTGACTCGGGATGTCCTTCGGGGTAGCAGGCGCCTGCTATGCAGAAATCGCCCATGGACTTTATCTCGGCCATGAGATCCTCCGAATGGTGGAAGTCCTTTGAAGGCTCGAAACCGCTGTCCTTCGGGATGTCGCCCCTTAACGCGAGAATGTTGTTTATACCGTGTGATTTGTAAGACTCAACCATTTCACGGACGGTGCTTCTGTCGGAGGAGACGCAGGTAAGGTGTCCCAAGGCCGGGATGCCGTGCCTGTTCTGTATCTCATCTGCTAAGTCAATGGTATATCTGCTCGTGCCGCCGGTCGCACCGTAGGTTACACTCATGTAGTCCGGCTTAAGTGCTGCGGTATCTGCAACTACAGCCTTTGCGGCTTCAAGGTTTTCCCATTTTTTCGGAGGGAAGAGCTCGCAGCTTATATGGGGCTTGTTATCCTTTAAAAAATCGATGATCTTCATAGTATTCCTTTCTTTTGGGTACAATCGTTTTACTCTTTTGCGGCAACATAAAAAGTTAAAATAATATGAAATATTTCCAATTGCCGCCAAATGCAAAGTTTTTACTTGCGAACATTAATCAAATATAGTATAATAAAAAATTATGAAAAAGTAAACTGAAATATGAAAAATTTACTTCTGCGGGAGTTGTAATGGATATAAACAGGAAAAAACGGAACAGGCTGTATGTTATAGTCTTCATTGTATATATGGTCTTTCTGATGTATTTTTTATTTTTCGGCGACCTGTTCGGCAGGACGGTCGTATATGAGGACTATCGCTATAACCTTGAACCGTTCAAGGAGATAAGGCGTTTTTGCACCACGGTCAAAGAAAAGGACTATATCATGTTCCTGATAAACATAGTCGGGAATGTGGCTTTGTTCATACCTTTTGGTTACCTTTTCTCGACCCTGAACGAAAAAAGGTTCAGAAAAAGAGTATTGTCGTTTATATTTGCGTTCTTCTGGACCGTTGTCTTCTGCCTTGCGGTTGAGACATGCCAGCTTGTTTCAAAGGTTGGCGTATTTGATATTGACGACATAATACTGAATGTTTCGGGATCTGTGATAGGCATTACCGCATATCTGGTAGTCAGGATGATGCGGGAAGCCTCCGCGAGACGCATATATGAGAGAAAACCGGTACGAAGCCGGGGATGAGGATGATCGGATAAAATGAAGAAAAAAGAAAATAATGTACAGTTCAGGAAAAAAGGTTTTACCGCTAAAGCCGTGACTGCGCTTGTCACGGGCTGCATCACGATAGTGATGTTTCTGGTGCTTATATTCTGGTCCGGTATAAAACAGGAAACTCCGAAATCATTTGCAATCTGCGCAACAGCAGCCCTGGTTGTGAGTTTCATAGGACTTATCGTGTCTATAAAATGCGTTAAAGAGCAGGAAGGAGGGTATGCCGTACCCTATGCGGGCATGGCAGTTAACGGAATGGCATTTCTGACCTATATGGTTACATATATACTGGGCAGGATATGATTTTTTCACAAGTTTTTTTCATACAGGTCAAATGCATTTCACATTTAAACAGTATAATCCATAGTGATTAAATATTTACAGGAGGTTAAAGTGAACAGAATGTTTAGTAAAGAGTTGAGGACAAAGCTTGCATTTATCGTGGCTCTTGCGCTGATCGTTACGGCATTGCCGCAAATACCGATATTCGCTAAGAACGAAGCCAAGGGCGTGATAACTGCTACAGAGCTTTTCATGCGTTCGGGACCCGGCACTGATTACAAGAACATTACCAAGGGCAGCGAGAAGGTTGTACTGGTAAAGGATCAGCAGATCACAGTTCTGGGAGAAAGGAACGGATGGTATCACATAAGAGCCGAGTACAAGGGAGAAACCTATGAAGGCTATTCCTTAAGTGACTGGATCCAGCTTACGGAGGGTACGGTCAACAAGGAAACCAGTGAATTCAAGGAGATCACACCTACTCCCACTCCTGCTCCCAGACCTAAGAGCACCGGCAAGGGCAGGGTTGACGCGGATGAGCTTTTTATCCGTAAAGGACCCGGAACCGATTATGACAAGGTTCTTGTCAACGGAGAGCCCGCAGTGCTTGTCAGAGAGCAGATAGTAGAGCTTTACAGCGCAAAGGACGGCTGGTATCGTATTTCCGCAACCATAGGAGGAAAAGAGGTCGACGGATATTCACTCGGAACCTTTATTGCGGTAACGAGCGGAAGCGTAAGTGAGGAAAAGCCTTCGACAACACCTACACCTACAGCAACACCTACGCCCAAGCCTACCAAGGAGCCTACACCTACTCCTACCGAGGCGGTAACGCCTACACCTACGGCAGTACCTGAGGAGACGCCTTTCCCTACAGCACCTGCCATCCCTGAGGGCACACATACTGACGAGGACGGTAAGGTAGTTGATGAAGAAGGAAACGAGTATGAGCTGGTTACTGAAACCTTCAGCTCAAAGTATGACATAAAGGGCGCCGTATCGGTTGAACTTCTCAACATGAGAAAGAGCGCATCCTTTGACGGAGATGTTCTCGGCATCCTTGCAAAGGGTAATATAGTAAACCTTGTCGGCACAAAGATGAGCAATATCAGTGTGAAGGGCGAGACCGTAAAGGCACGCTGGTACAAGGTTATCGCAAATGTAGACGGCAAGCCTGTAAAGGGCTATGTCTTAAGCAATTACATCGTGCTTGACTATACTGACGGTCTGGTGGTTAAGACCAACATTAACAAGCAGATATTAAGAAAAGATGCATCTTCTTCTACAAAGAAGGTCAAGACTTCGAAAGGAAGCGTTGTAAAGCTTTCTGCGGGAACAGAGGTTGTGATCCTTGCCGAAAAGGATACTGACGGAGATAAATGGGTCAAGATCCAGGTTGAATATAACGGCGAGACCATTACGGGCTGGATCATCGCAGGAAGGATCTCCTTTATAAGCAATGCATCCGAGACCGATTTCTGCTATTATACAAAGAAGGAAAAAGCTGCTGATATTATAGTGCCGGATCCTCCGGTAGACGACAACAAGGACGGAAAGAATGCGGTACTTAATGATGCTGCGGCTCTGAGCCTGAAGACCGATCCCAAGTATTCTGCGGATGTTGTTTTCACAGATGACAAAAAACCTGTCATATTATATTCGGGACTTGCTGTACATGTGATCGAGTCTGTTTCGGATGAGCAGGGCAACACCTGGTGTAAGATAGAAGCGGAATTTGACGGAAAAACCTATACAGGTTACATTAATTCAATTTATGTTGAGGCAGGGGAGGGGCTTACCCCCCCTGACACCTCAAACGGGAACACCACCCCGTCTGTCAGTTTTGAGGAAGGACTGACAAACGAGGGTTTTCCGGAGAGCTATAAGCCCTTTCTGCGCGAGCTTCATGAGCAGTATCCCAACTGGATATTCAAAGCTTATCAAACGGGACTTGACTGGGACACAGTCATTGAAAAGGAATCAGTATTAGGTGAAAACCTTATCCCCAACACAAGAAGCGTGGAATGGAAATCCTTAGAGGCCGGTGCTTATAGCTGGAGTAGTGACAGATTTACCGTTTTTGACGGTTCTTCATGGGTCACGGCCTCTAGAGCGGCATTGAGTTATTACATGGATCCGAGAAATTTCCTCGGACATGATACAATTTTCCAATTTGAAGTACTGGACTACAATCCCTCCTACCAGACAAAGGAAGGCATAGCCACGATCATTAAGAATACGGCTATGAACAACGCTTCCTATACTTATAAGGACGATCTGGGTGTGGAGAGGACTATTTCATATGTTGATACATTTCTGATGGCAGCCGAGTTTTCGGGAGTAAGCCCGATACACCTTGCTTCACGTGTAAAGCAGGAGGTTACCATTGGTTCGAATTCAATGAGCAACAGCGTGACCGGTACCGTATCCGGTCTTGAAAATCTGTACAATTACTATAATATCGGGGCATTCCACAGTACGGAGACCGGCGGAGCGATAGCCAACGGTTTGAAATATGCCAAAAACGGCTCTTCGAGCGAAACACTGAACATGAAATGTCTTATTCCCTGGAACAACCGTTTAAGATCGATTCTCGGCGGTGCTTTTTACATAGGGAATAATTATATAAATAGAGGACAGAATACAATTTACCTTCAGAAGTTTAACGTAACGCCTACTTCCACATTCAATCATCAGTATATGGCAAATGTGGAAGCACCTTACTCGGAAGGGAAACGTATGTTTAACGCATATGAGAATCCCGGGGAGATACCGATAGTATTCTCCATTCCGGTATACGAGAATATGCCCGAAACACCTTGTCCCGTACCTGAAAAAGCTTACAATCCCAATAACTGGCTGAGCAGCCTGAACCTTTACGACATAAACGGAGACGCCATTAAGCTTTCACCTTCGTTCAATGTTTCAAAGGATCAGGAATACAGTGCAGTGGTAAGCTATGAGACTACTTATATCAAGATAAGCGCCACAACCGTAAGCTCTCTTGCTACGGTTAAGGGTGAAGGCTTTGAGCCCAAGGTAGGATCAAATAAGCTTATCATACCTGTAGAGGCGCAAAACGGAGACGTCAGACAGTATGTCATCAATATAATAAGAAAGGATAAGGACGGAGGAACGACGGTACCTACGCCTACTCCGGATAATCCTAACGAACCGACCCCTATAGTCATCGATGTCAAGGAGGTTACACCGGATCCTAACGATCCCGATGATCAGGATCAGCCAACACCTACACCGTTTGTTTATGGCTAAGCTTCGGTTCCCTTAACATCGTGACCGGCTTGAACGTCGGCAGGAGGCGACATGAAAGGAACGGTTAAAAAAGCCCTTACGGCAGTCTGCCTGACCTTTGTGTATGTTATGCTGATCAGAAGTGTTGGGCTAAAGGCCTCGAGTGCAGATATCTCCTTTACTTCGGATTCGACAGAATACGATACGGGAGATGTGTTTACGGTAAGCATCGATATAACGGCAGATGTCATACCCGGAGATTTCGAGGCATATGTGCTTTACAATGCAGATTGCCTGGAATTCATACCCGGGGTAGAGATCATCACCGGTAAAGCGGGCGTGATAAAAATTTCGGATCACGTAGTTTCTGCCAACAGGGTTTCACGTAAATATTCTTTGAAATTCATGGCTTTGGCTCCGGAGGAGGCTGTATTTTCCTTTAAGGACGGGCCCGAACTTTATGAACTGGAAGACGGATACCTGATGTCGGTATCCTGTAATGAGCTTAAGATAAGGATAGGCGCAGTCGAGGAGGTATCCTCGGATGCGTCCCTTGCTGTGCTTAAAGTAAGCCCCGGTGAGCTTTCACCTGCTTTTTCACCCGATATTAAAGATTATACCGTAAACGTTCCCGCCGAGACCGAAAAGCTGTCTGTAAGCGCAGCAGCCACCGACAGGACAGCTTCCGTGGAAATAAGCGGAAACGAAGAGCTTAAAGAAGGCAATAACCGTATAGCGGTTGAAGTGACGGCCGCCGACGGTTCGAAGGAAAAATACTTCATCATTTGTAAAAAAGAGGCCTCGAGAGAAGAAAAGCCGGAAGCTGCAGATTCTCCCGACAGGCAGGAAAACGATCAGGGTAATGTGAAAGATCCCGGAAAAGATAAGGATGCGGATAAGGGGCCGGATGCCTCAAGGTCCGATACCGAAAACGGAAAAAAAGAAAACTCATATGTGGTAAAGCCCGAACAGGAAGGCAACAGAGTGGTTACGGAAAACACTGAATCAATAGAGGCGCTTGAACTCATGGAAAGCTACGAGAAAAGCCTTTCGACCCTCACTCTGATAATTGCGATACTCAGCGCATTATGTATGGCTTTACTCATCATAGTCATAAGGCTTGCCCTAAGAAAAGGCAATGACGAGCTTGATGACTGAAACGGAGGAATATTATGTTATGTGATATTTGCCAGACACGTCAGGCAAAAATATTTTATACCGAGATAGTCAACGGTCAGAAGAAGGAACAGCACCTTTGTGAGCAATGTGCTTCGGAGCATACTGCCGTTCCGATAAATGAGCTTCTCGGAGGACAGGGGCTTTCGGCTATAGGAAGCATACTGTCGGGTATAATGAGCAGTTACGCTAAGGACAGGGGAAAAGCTTTAGAGAGCGAGAACCGTGTTGAGACAACGTGTCCGGAGTGTGGGACAACGGAGTCTGATTTCTTAAAGACCGGAAAGACAGGATGTCCTGTATGCTACAATGTATTCAGGGATATGATCACAAAGAACTTCAAGACCATGCAGGGAGGTATGACTCATGTCGGAAAAGAGCCTTCCTATGCAAAGTACATCCAGATAGATGACAGTGTTCCGAAGCAGACCTTTGTGAACAAAAACTTAGAAGATCTGGACAAGAAGCTGAATATCCCCGGGGATGATGAGGCTGAGATTAATCCCGATATTAAGGAAACTGTTAAGGAAAAGCCGAAAAGAAAGCCTGCCGCACAGAAAAGCGGCGTTAAGAAGATCGGGGAACTTAAGGAACAGCTTAAACATGCCATAGAGATAGAAGATTATGAGCTGGCCGCAAAGCTTCGCGATGAAATAAAGGCCTTAGAGGTGAAGAATGAGAAAAAGAAAAAATAAATGGTATTATGATTCAAAAGCCTATCATGAGGTTGTTCTCTCGGGAAGCGTAACCTTGGCCAGAAATCTTGCTGACTATAATTTCCCTTCACGCTTAAGCGAAGAGGATGCCTTGAGAGTGGTAGAGACTGTCAGGTCCCTTACGACCGATCTCGGAGCAAGGGAAGAACGGGATTATTATTCATGCAGGGTTGACAGGCTTTCAAATACCGACAAGGACTGCCTTATCGAAAGTCATGCGATCACCCCTTCGCTGAAGAGGCGCAAAGACCCGACAGGGCTTATAATTTCCGATGACGAGAGCGTCAGCATAATGATAAATGATGACGATCACATACATATCAGGGCTACAAGAGCGGGCTACAATTTAAGGGATGCTTATAAGACAGCCAACCGTATAGATGATTTCATTGATTCGGAGCTGAAATACTGTTTCAGTGAAAAATACGGATACCTTACATCCAAGCTTCAGGATGCGGGAACGGGACTTCATGCAAGCTATATGCTTTCGCTTCCTGCCATAACCATGGGAGGAAGGGTTGAAGTCTTACAGGACGAGATCTCGAGATTTGACGTAACCCTCAAGGGAATATACGGCGAAGGCTCAAAGAGCGCGGGGTTTATCTTCCAGCTCTTAAACCGCAAAACCCTGGGAGTCAGCGAAAACGAGATACTTGAGAATCTTGAACAGGTTACGGCTCAGATAGTAAACATTGAGAAGAGGCTCAGGGGTGAGCTTGTAAAGAATGCCGGGAATGAGATGAAGGACAGGGTTTACAGGTCCTACGGTGTTCTGAAATTTGCAAAAAACCTTCCCCAGAAGGATGCCATGGTACTGCTGGCACAGCTTAAGCTCGGCTCCGACTGCGGGCTCATAAAGGTTAAGGGAGGCGGCAGCGAGATTCACAAGCTCATGATCGAAATGCAGCCGGGGAACCTTCAGACCATATATAACAAGAAAAGCATGGGAAGCGTACAGAGGGATGAATACCGTGCGAAATATCTGAATGAACATCTTCCGGAACTCATAGAGGAAAAGACGGAAGAAACGGAGGCATGAATTGTACGAGAAATTTACGGAACAGGCAAGACAGGCGATGAAGATAGCAGAGGAGATCTCTGAACAGCTCGGACACAACTATATGGGTACCGAGCATATCCTGATAGGACTCCTTGATGCAGAGGGTGTCGCTTCAAAGATCCTTGTCACCAACGGGCTTGACAAGGACAAGCTGATGGAGCTCATAGACCAGCTCATAGCTCCTGACGGCAAAGTGGGGTTTGCCGAGATAAACAACATAACCCCGCGTGCCCGCGGAGTCATAATGAAAAGCTATGATGTCGCAAAGAGGTTTAAGAGCAGGGAGGTGGGAACCGAACACCTTCTTTTCTCACTTATTACCGAGAGGGACTGCATAGCGCTTAGACTGCTTAATACCATAGGCATAGATATCAGAAAGATTTATATGGATATTCTTTCTGCGGCAAATGTGAACCCTGCCGAGTTCAGGACCGAATCACCCTTCGGGACGGGGAAGAAGAAAGGAGCAACACCCACCCTTGACAAATACAGCCGTGACATGACAAAGCTTGCAGGGGAAGGAAAGCTCGATCCCGTTGTAGGCCGTGAGGATGAGATAAAGAGGGTAATACAGATATTAAGCCGCCGCACAAAGAACAATCCTTGTCTTGTCGGTGAACCCGGAGTGGGCAAGACGGCCGTTGTCGAAGGACTTGCCATGAAGATCGTTGAAGGCGATGTGCCCGATACGGTAAAGGACAAGAGGGTTGTGACCCTCGATCTTTCTGGCATGGTGGCAGGTTCGAAATACCGCGGCGAGTTTGAGGAAAGGATTAAGGCAGTTATATCCGAGGTCATAAATTCCCAGGATGTAATCCTTTTCCTTGATGAGCTTCATACCATAATAGGAGCGGGAGGAGCCGAAGGCGCACTGGATGCTTCAAATATCCTTAAGCCCTCGCTTGCAAGAGGCGAGCTGCAGCTCATTGGCGCGACAACCCGTGAGGAATACAGGAAATACATAGAAAAGGATGCGGCATTAGAGCGACGTTTCCAGCCGATAGATGTTGAGGAGCCTTCGGAAGAGGAATCGCTTGCCATACTTAAGGGACTTCGCCCCGCATATGAGGCTCATCACAAGGTTTCGATAACGGATGACGCTCTTGAGGCAGCCGTAAAGCTCTCTTCAAGGTACATTAATGACCGTTTCCTTCCGGACAAGGCCATCGATCTTATGGATGAGGCAGCTTCTCGCGTGAGACTTGAGGTTTATTCCGATTCGCCGAAAAAGAAGGCTGCGGAGGAAAAGCTCAAGGCTCTTGAAGCAGAGAAGGAAGAGGCTATCAAGAACGAGGAATACGAGAAGGCCGGCGTCATAAAGAGGAAACAGAATCGGGTAAAGAAGGAAATAGAAAAGCTCGAAGAGGAAAACACCCGCGAACGTGAGGAAAGAGAGCTTTTCGTGACCGAAGAAAACATTGCCGATGTGGTTTCGGGCTGGACAAAGATACCTGTCAGAAAGCTTAAGGAAGAGGAAGGAGAGCGTTTAAGAAAGCTTGAAGAGATCCTTCACAAGCGTGTGGTCGGACAGGAGGAAGCTGTCGGCGCGGTTGCAAAGGCAATCCGCAGGGGCAGGGTAGGGCTCAAGGATCCCAACAGACCGATAGGATCGTTCCTGTTCTTGGGACCCACCGGCGTAGGAAAGACCGAGCTCTCAAAGGCTTTGGCAGAGGCTGTTTTCGGAACCGAGAATTCCATGATAAGGGTAGATATGTCCGAATACATGGAAAAGCACAGCGTTTCCAAGATGGTAGGCTCGCCTCCCGGATATGTCGGATATGACGAGGGCGGACAGTTAAGCGAAAAAATCAGAAGGAACCCTTATTCCGTAGTGCTTTTTGACGAGATAGAAAAGGCTCATCCGGATGTGTTCAACATCCTTCTGCAGGTGCTTGACGACGGTCACATAACCGACGCTCAGGGCAGGAAGGTAAGCTTTAAGAATACGATAATCATAATGACCTCCAATGCCGGGGCGCAGAATATCATATCTCCGAAGACTCTCGGATTTTCGGGTGACAATGACGCAAAAGCCGATTACAACCGTATGAAGGATGGCGTAATGGAAGAGGTAAGGCGCATATTTAAGCCCGAATTCCTGAACAGGATAGATGAAATCATAGTATTCCACTCACTTACCCGTGAGAACATCAGGGAGATCGTCTCCATCATGTTCTCGAGAGTGGCTTCGCGTGCACTTGAAGAGCTCAGCATAAAATTGAAGTGTACGGAGGAATTCATAAACCATATCGCTGACAAGGGCTTTGACGAGAAGTACGGGGCAAGGCCTTTGAGACGTGCCATCCAGAATGAGGTGGAGGACAGGCTGAGCGAGGAGATCCTCTCCGGAGGTGTCAAAGAGGGCGATACGGTAACGATAGGCTATGACGAGACTGACAAGAAGACTGTCTTCAAGCGCCGCGCGGGCAAAAAGACAAATTAATCCCGTGATTGAAAAAGGGTTAAAAAACTTTATAAAATTTTGATGGAAATTTTTGAAAAGACATGTTATAATGTCTATAATGCGGAGGAGTTTGACTTTTGCAGATCCGCAGACAGGATTTAAACCAATATTGTAAATGCTTCTAATGACGAAAGTCAGGATGCCGGCAAAGACCCGGTATCCGAAAAATGTGATTTCAGGAGGAAGTTATGGAAGTCGTAAAGTCTTTGATTCAGGGCGAAAAGGATGGGACACTCAGTTTTGGGGATTTTTCACAGAAGGAAAAACAGAAAAAATCCGATTTCAAGCATGAAGGTGACCTTTACAAGGTTAAATCCTTCTATGAGATAACCAGGCTGGAGAAAAACGGAGCATTTGTATATGAGTCGGTTCCCGGAACTTCAGTATTCGGTCTTAAGGTTACCGACAAGGAGATTGATTTCGAGGTTACGGGAAAGGGTGACGCACAGATCACATTAGAGCTTGAGGCCGAGAAGGAATACGAGGTATCCGTTGACGGCAGCAGCCTTGGCGTGATGAAGACAAACCTCGGAGGAAAGCTTACCTTCAGTGTTGAAACGAATGAGGAAACGAAGCGTAAGGTAAAGATTTCCGCGAAGTGATCTAACAGAATATCCCAGAGAAAAAGGCCGTGTGGCTGTCTGAAAAAGTACCCGAAAGACAGCTACATGGCTATAGCTATGTTTATAAGAGTACGGAAAGGATGACTGATGGCAAAGGCGAAAAGTGTTTTTTTCTGTAAGGAATGCGGAGCGGAATCACCCAAATGGATGGGACAGTGCCCGGCCTGTAAAGCCTGGGACAGTATGGTCGAAGAGCCCGTGGCACCCAAGGCCAAGGGAATGAAGCTTCCGGCGGCGGGGACTGCGAAGAAGGCGGTTCCGGAGAAGCTCTCCGAGATAAAGTCACACGAGGATACCCGGATAATCACCGGCGTGGAAGAACTTGACAGGGTTCTCGGCGGCGGTATAGTAGATTCATCCCTTGTTCTTGTCGGAGGAGACCCCGGCATAGGAAAATCAACACTGCTTTTGCAGGTATGCCGTATACTTGCAGCCATGAAGATTGACGTTCTGTACATTTCCGGAGAGGAAAGCGTACGTCAGATAAAGATGAGAGCCGACAGGCTCGGGAAATTTGACGGGGATCCCGAGATACTTTCCGAAAACAACCTGGATAATATCGAAGAGCTGATCGTTGAAAAGAGACCGAGAGTCGTTGTCATAGATTCCATTCAGACAATGTTCCGCGAGGACATAGCGGCTTCGCCCGGAAGCGTCAGTCAGGTAAGGGAGACAACGGGATCGCTCCTGCGTCTCGCAAAGGGCTACGGAGTAACGATCTTCATAGTGGGACATGTGACAAAGGAAGGCGTTGTAGCAGGTCCGAGAGTCCTTGAGCACATGGTGGATACGGTACTCTATTTTGAAGGAGATAATTCTTCGGATTACAGGGTACTGAGAGCCGTCAAGAACAGATTCGGTTCGACAAACGAGGTCGGCGTGTTCGAAATGCGCCAGGACGGACTGCGCGAGGTAAAGAATCCTTCGGAGTACATGCTTGCGGGTACTCCGGTAGGGGAACCCGGTTCGGTCATAACCGCGACGATAGAAGGTACACGGCCAATAATGCTTGAGATACAGGCGTTGTGCTGCCAGACTTCCCTGAACATCCCGAGGCGAACCTCGGTCGGCATAGACTACAACAGGGTAAACCTTCTCATGGCAGTGCTTGAGAAGAAGATGGGCCTTAAGCTTTCTTTCTGTGACGCGTACGTAAATGTTGCGGGCGGCATGAAGGTGAACGAACCCGCGCTTGATCTTGCCATAGTCATGGCAATACTTTCAAGCTATACGAATAAGCCGCTGGGAGAAAAAACGATCTGCTTCGGCGAGGTCGGACTTACCGGCGAGATAAGAGGAGTCTCACAGGCGGAACAGAGGGTGGCTGAGGCAAAGCAGCTGGGCTTTGAGCATATCATCCTGCCCAAGGTAAACATGAAGACCGTAAAGGACTGCGGGCTAAAGCTTACCGGCGTCGGACACGTGACGGAGCTTATGAGACTGTTCTGACATGCGTTTTTTTATACGATTAGTTTGTCATCCTGAGCGTTAGCGAAGGATCTTATACCATAAGAATAAAAGATTCTTCGCTTTGCTCGGAATGGCACTTAATCAGTGACATTTGTTATAACAAAACAGAAGATGCGGAGCATCGTTTTGTTACCGAGGAAACGCTGAAAGCGTTTTCGAGGTGACTTTGACTTATGATACAGCATAATTTCCATTTAAAAAATGGTTTACAATAAAATCACAAGAGGAAACTATGATTAGAAAGAGAAACATTATCATTGCCGCAGTATTGGTTGTGGTACTGGTAATACTGTTCATCGGATTTAAACTGCTGGTAAGCGTAGGGAATCCAAAGTATTTCTACAATTACCTTCATGAAACAAAAGGAAGCCTTCAGGCGGAGTTAAGTATTACGAATGCTTCCGGCGCGGATGATTCCGTGGCGCGTCCTACAGAAAACACGGATCCCGTGAAAAGAGGCGTGGTACAGAGGGTAGAAGCCGACGGAAAAGAGGTTGATTCTTACGAAAGAGAAGAGAAGATCGCATTTTCCGACAGTATGCTTAAAAGCATCTCGGATGTGAAAGGACTTGTCACATTCAGGGGAAATTACTCGAGGACAAAGTCATCTGTCGGAACGGCTTCGGTAAAAGAAGAAAAGTTCACACGGGTGTGGGATTACAGTACAGGAAAGATATTAAAGAGTAACGGAGTTGATTACTGGTCCGGAAACGGCTGGACAGGACAGCCGCTGCTCATAGAGTGGACTAAAGAGACCAAAGCCCTGATGAACATGACGGATGCCGCAAAGGCTAAGGACGGACTCGTTGAGGTCATCTATCCCGGTATGGACGGCAGCATCCATTTCCTTGACGCTGAAACGGGAGAGGAGACGAGGCCTGCGATCCATGTAGGTATGACCTTTAAGGGAACAGCTTCTCTTTATCCTGACGGAAGGACACCTCTGCTCTTCTGCGGAAGCGGAGATGCGCAGACGGGACCCTTCGGGGAAAACGTTTCACAGCGCTTCTACATTTACAGTCTGATAGACGGAAAACTCCTCTACGAGGGAGGCTTTAACGACGGATTTGCTCCGCGTATCTGGCACGCTTATGACAGCTCTCCCGTGATAGACCCGGTAACGGATACACTTATCTATCCCGGCGAAAACGGAGTTATATATACCCTAAAGCTTAATACATTGTATGATGAGAAAACCGGAGAACTCAGCATTTCTCCCACCGATATCGTGAAATTTACCTTTGACATTCCGGGCAAATACGAGGAAGGCGGGACTCTCTGGGGAAGTGAGTGCAGCGGTACCGTATGGAACGGGTATTTCTTCCTTGGAGATAACGGCGGCTCGATATACTGCCTTGACTTAAATGCCATGAAGATGGTATGGATAAATGATGTTAAGGAAGACATAAACTCGTCACCCATATTTGTGACAGAGAACGGATATCATTATATTTACGTTGCCACCACCTTAAAATACGGATATGATTCCCACAACATGGGTATTGCGGCCATTTACAAGCTGAACGCCATGACCGGTGAGATCGTCTGGAAGAAGCCCTATGAGGTACATACCGTAAAAGGCTATGCGGGAGGCGTGCTGTCTACCGGAGCGGTCGGGACAGGCGCACTTTCCGATTATATTTTCTATTCCGTATCAAAGACTCCCGAGCTTGAAGGCGGCTACATAGCAGCGCTCAACAGGGCTGACGGGAGCGAGGCGTGGATTACGGATATTGACATGTACTCATGGAGCTCAACCATCTTCTTTACTTCGCAGGAGGGAAAGAATTATCTGATACAGGGCTGCCAGAACGGAGATCTTCTGCTTATGGATGCTTCGACCGGAAAAGTCCTGGACAAGATGAATTTCGGATCCGGTATAGAGGCAACTCCGGCACTTTTCGGCAATCGCCTTATCCTTGCCACCAGAAGTGAAAAGATATTCGGTGTTAAGATTGATTGACAGAGGAAATATATGAAACTGAAAAACAAACTATTAACCGTCCTTACGGTTTTCCTGCTCCTGATCGTAATTGTGGGACTTGGTCTGTTTAACCCGGGCCGGGAAAAGAACCGGACCAAGGTAGCCGAGAAGAATTCGGGCAGTCAGAACATAAAGAGCCTGGGCGGTATAAAAAGCAGGATGCCGGATAACAGCGCCGCGGTCTTTTTCGGCAGTACGATAGGGCAGCAGCTTTCAAAATACTGCAGCTACAAAAATATTGACGAGATGCTGTTCGCTTTACGGTCGGGAGAGGTTGATACCCTTTGGGCCTGTGATGTTACCGCAGACTATCTTGTGTCGGTAAATACGGATCTTAAAATATTTGAACCTGTGACTGAGTCGGATATACAAAAGACGGACGCCGAGAGATTCGAATTCGGCATGGCTCTAAAGGATACGGAGGCTTCCCGGAAATTAAAGGAAGATATTGATGGTATCCTTTCAGAAATGCTTGAAGACGGAACTCTTGAAAAACTGACTTACGCATATATCGAAAATGCACCTGCTCAGGATGAACTTCCGGAGTCTTCAAGGCTTTATCCTTCGGGCATGCGTTCTGTAAACGCCAAGGACACGCTATATGTGGGTGTCTCCGGTGCGGTAAGCCCGATAGAGATGCTTGATAAGGATGACAAGCCCTACGGCTTCTGTGTGGCTCTGATGGATGAGATAGGCTTAAGGACAGGCAAGAGGATAAAGTTTGTTGTCCTTGACAATGAAACAGCCTTTACATCTCTTATGAGCGGAAGGGTGGATATGCTTTTCTGTTACGGAACCGGCATAAAGACAACCGAGAATAAGGCCTCTTATATCATGACCGACGGATATTTCAAAATGCAGAAATACAAGTTTATCAAGCTGAAATAACAGTATGGCACTTTGTTTATTTGATCTACGGAGAGAAAATCGATGAAAACCTTTTTTAACAATATTTTTGATGCTGTTTCGGATAATCTTATTTCCGGTGGGGCATATTATCTGATAGCAAAAGCGGCGATAGTCACCGCAGCCATAGCAGTGCTCGCATGGATCATAGCCGGCATTGTCGGGATCGCGGTAAGTTATCTTATGTGTTATGAGAAAAAAGTGGTATCCGGCATAGGAAGAGCCTTATGCTTTATTTTCAGGAGCGTTCCGGTACTGATCTCGCTCTGGCTTTTGCACTACTGCGTGTTCGGAAGCAGCACTTTAAGCGGGATCATCACTTCGGGACTTGCCGTAGGCCTGTACGGGGCGGGACACCTTGCCGAGATCATTTCCGAGAGCGTTAAAAAGACTCAGGAAACCATGAAGAGCAGCCTTAAAGACAGGCTTGAAAAATACTATTTCCGTATGGTTGTACCCCAGGCACTGGAGGATTCCCTCTTCCATGTAAAGAAACTTGCGGTAATGCTTCTTCAGTGGACCACGGTTGCAGGTTATATTTCCGTAAACGACCTTACCGAGGTAATGTACGGGATCGGTCATCGTACGATGTATCCGTTCTTCTCGATAGCGTTTGCGGCAATCCTTTACATTCTCGCCACCATACTTGTTGAGGGTATATTTAAGATCATCGGAAATAAGATAAAAAAGAAAAATGATAAGAATTGATCAGGATCCTTCGCTGACGCTAAGGATGACAAACGGGTTTTGCTGAATTATAACGGAAATATGAGATTATATTGGAAATATGAGGACGGATATGGACAGAGATGAAATACTTTCTAAGGTTGATCATACTTTACTTGCGCAGGGTGCCACATGGGCACAGATAAAAGAAATATGTGACGACGGAATGAAATACGGAACGGCAAGCGTCTGCATCCCGCCGTCATATGTAAAAAGGGCGGCGGAATATCTGAAGAACGCGGATAACGGTGCCGGCGGAAAGGGAGGCAGGCTTAAGGTCTGTACCGTCATAGGATTTCCGAACGGGTATTCAACGACCGCTTCAAAGGTAGCCGAAACAAGGGATGCGGTTGAAAACGGTGCCGATGAGATAGACATGGTGATCAATATAGGTTACGTAAAGGACGGCCTGTATGACGAAGTTGAGAAAGAGATAAGAGAGATAAAGGAAGCGTGCGCGGGCAGGACTCTCAAGGTCATCATCGAAACATGCCTCCTTGATGAAGATGAGAAAAAGAAGATGTGCGGTGTCGTAACGGCGGCAGGCGCGGATTATATAAAGACCTCTACCGGATTTGCCGGAGGCGGGGCAACCTTTGAAGACGTAAAGCTCTTTAAGGAGAATGTCGGAAAAGACGTTAAGATCAAGGCAGCAGGCGGGATCTCTTCTTTTGAGGACGCGGAAAGATTCATAGAGCTCGGAGCTGACCGTCTGGGTACCAGCCGCCTTGTAAAGATACTTAAAGCCGGTAAATGAAAAGGACAGGCGTGAAAGGATAAAATATGGACATAAAAAAATATATTCCCGAACTGATAGAGAAAGCCTTTGAAATGAGGAACCGGTCCTACGCTCCTTATTCAAATTTCAAGGTCGGAGCGGCACTCCTTACAAAGGACGGAAAAATCTACGGCGGCTGCAATATTGAAAACGCCGCATACACACCTTCAAACTGCGCAGAAAGAACAGCATTTTTCAAGGCTGTCAGCGAAGGTGAGAGGGATTTCTGTGCCATAGCGATAGCCGGCGGACCCGATTCGGGAGTAAGGGACTACTGTGCACCCTGCGGCGTATGCCGTCAGGTCATGGCAGAGTTCTGTGACCCGGAAACATTTACCGTTATAATGGCAAAGAGTCCGGAAGACTATGTGGACTACAGCTTAAAGGAGCTTTTCCCTCTTTCGTTCTCTCCGGAAAACCTTAAATAAGGACACGGAAAAAACACTAATAAAACAATAATTGCCCACATTTTCGCAATATATTAAGTTGAAAAGCAAAAGGAAATAGTGTATTCTCTTTGGGAATGTATCTTGAACAGGGCAAGGTTGGTGGAAACGATGATAGTTCAGCAGGTATTTAAGAGATATGAAAAAAAATATTTACTGACCGCGGAACAGGAAAAGGAATTCCTGAAAGCCATAGAGGGGAAAATGGTCATGGACAAATATGGTGAGCATACCGTATGCAACATATATTTTGACGATGACCGGTTTTCTCTTATACGCGAATCGCTTGAGAAACCTGTTTACAAAGAGAAGCTGAGGCTTCGCACGTACGGAGTCCCGAAGGATGGGGATCATCAGTCTTTTATAGAGATCAAAAAGAAATTTGACGGTGTGGTGTATAAAAGAAGGATACCGCTTAAGCTTAAGGAGGCCGAGGCTTATCTTTATGAAGGGAAACGTCCGAAAAAGGATTCGCAGATACTGCACGAGATAGACTGGTTCATGAAGGTGCATGCGGAGGTTAAGCCGAAGGTTGTGCTCACATATGTCCGCAGGGCATTTTACGGGACAGAAAACAAGGATTTCCGTATGACTATTGACAGGGACATCACATGCAGGTATAATTCTCTTCGTCTGACTGACGGCGTGTTCGGTGACAAGATACTAAAAGAAGGGACATTCCTGCTTGAGATAAAGATACCGGGTATCATGCCTCTGTGGATGAGCGAAATCCTTTCGAGACTAAAAGTGTTTCCCGCATCATTTTCAAAATACGGGACTTATTATAAGACAACGCCGGAGCTTTTCCTTTCCGTGAAGGAAAATGCAGAGGTCTGTTCCAATAACATTAGTTAAGCTCTTTTTGTCATCCTGAGCTTAGCGGAGGATGACACTGATCTAATGGAATTGGGATATTCCGGAGGCCGGATAGATTTTAAAAAGAAGGGAACAGAAAAGAGATATGCTTGAAAATATGTTTAAAAGTATCATAGAGACTACGGGGGCCATTACGGCGGTTGAGTATCTTATCTGTTCGGGAGTATCTATTGCTCTCGGAGTTGTTGTAGCACTTGTGCATATGTACAGGAATACCTATTCGAAGAACATAGTATTGACACTTGTCGTACTTCCGTTCATGGTACAGAGCATGCT
The DNA here is from genome assembly GCA_016290905.1 of Lachnospiraceae bacterium. Taxonomy (GTDB): domain Bacteria; phylum Bacillota; class Clostridia; order Lachnospirales; family Lachnospiraceae; genus RUG11977. The sequence goes on from JAEEVO010000018.1 coordinate 22,299, forward strand.
GATGCTTGTTAACGGAAGCATCGGAGTCGGTATCACCGTAGCCGGAGTATTCAGCCTTGTCAGATTTAGGTCTGCACAGGGTAACGCAAGGGAGATCATGAGTGTTTTCTATGCGCTCACATTGGGGCTTGCTATGTCTCTCGGTTTCATCGGTATCGCGGTTTTCATACTTGTGATCGCAGGCGTGATGCTCATACTGCTTAACAGTATTGATTTCGGCATAAAGAAAAACGGAGAGAGAGTACTTAAGATCACCATCCCCGAGGATCTTGACTTTGAAGGCGTGTTTGACGACCTGCTTGACAAGTACTGTGAGAAATGGGAACTTACGAAATGCAGAACGACAAACATGGGAAGCCTGTATGAGATAACATACGGTATAACCATGAAAAAAGACATGGGCGAGAAAGCATTCATAGATGAGATAAGGTGCAGGAACGGTAACCTTAACATCGTATGCGGCCGTCCGGTAACCCCCAAGGATGAACTGTAACAGGAACGTAACCGGTGTTATTAATGAAAGCTTTGTTTGTCATCCTGAGCGTTAACGAAGGATCCTGTTGTTGTAAAGATTCTTCATTCCGTTCAGAATGACATAGAAGTTATGAGCCGGAAATGGATTAGAAAAAGAGGAAGACACAATGAGAAAGAATTTCGGAAAATTGATGATCAAAACGGTAGCACTTACATTGAGCCTTGCAATGCTCACGGCATGTTCGTCCGAGAGTAAGGATAACACACCGACACCTACCGCACAGGCTACCGAAGGTGAGGCACAGCCCACAAACAACGATGTAAATACTGATAATAACGAAAAAGACAAAAACGAGCAGACGCCTGTTACAGAGGCACCGGTTGACGAGAAGGATGACGATCCGGTTGTAACAACTCCTGCGGACAACCCTGAGAACACAAAGACTGTTGACGAAACAACCTTAAAGAAATCCGATTATACAAAGATCAAGGTAGAATACAAGAACAAGGATCTTGAGACCGCCTTTGAGCTTGCGGATGTAACAAAGATTGATTTCACAGACAGCGGCATAAACGTAAGCGGAAAAAAAGAAGTCCGGGTTACAAATGTAAACGGAAGGCAGATTGCCACCATAACAAGCAAGGGCAAATACCTTATTTCCGGAACCTGTTCAAACGGACAGATAGTTATAAATGCAGAGAACGACAAGGACGTAAGGCTGCTGTTTAACGGAATTAACCTTACTTGTCCCGACTCCGCATGCATCAATGAGAGACAGTGCGATAAGGTTGTGATAACCTTACTTAACGGAACAGTGAATACATTACAGGGTACGGCAGATTTCGTATACGAGGATGTGGAAAAGAAGAATCCCGACGCCTGCATCTTTGCCAAGGATGATCTTGTAATAAACGGAAACGGCACCCTGAACATTAAGACAAAGAGTGCGGAAGGTATTCACAGCACCGATTCGGTAAAGATTATTTCCGGAAACATCAACATAGAGTCCGGTGACCGCGCGATCCGCGGAAAAGAGTTTGTTATTGTAAAAGAGGCAGACATCAATATCAAGACCGAATCGGATGCCATAAGGACTACCATTGACGATGACGCACAGCTCGGATATGTTGTGATCGAAGGCGGAAACATAAAGATAGAGACCGATTCCGAGGGAATCCAGGCAACCGGTAATGTCCAGATAACAGGCGGAAGCCTTGACATCAATGCGGATGGCAAGAAGGCAAACGCAATCAAGTCCGACAGGATAGTATTTATCGAGAATGCAACCGTAAAGGTTAATTCAAACAAGGATATCAAGGCTGTTTCGGGTGTTATCGCGGATGAAGGTACGATCGTGGTTCGCGGATAATACCGAAACGGACGCGCAGAGCGTCCCAAGGACAGAATAAGCCGATGGCAAGAAGGGACGGTGCAATGTATTACGTTATATATACCGGCGCCGGCATGGAGACCAAGACCGAGAATTATATCCGGAAGATGATCCCGCAGGAACTGTATGTAAGATGTTTTCACCCTATGCGCTGCCTTAAAAAGAAATACGGCGGGGTATGGAAGGACTTTTACGATACGTTAATCCCGGGGTATATATTTCTCCAGAGTGACTGCATAGATGATTTTTATAAAGAAGTCCGGAAAAATCCGAAATACCTTAACATTCTCGGAAAGAGCATGGAATACCAGTCCCTCTCGTTTTATGAGCTTAACAGGGAAGAGGAGATATGGCTTAAAAAGCTTGTGGGTACCTCTGAGGAAGAGGATATCCCCGAGGAAGCCACAGCCGAAGTATCGCAGATAGATTTCGGGGAAAATGATGAGGTCATCATTCTTTCGGGGCCTCTTAAGGACTTGAAAGGATGTATAAAAAAGCTTAACCTGCATAAGCGTGTCGCTGAGGTTGAGATGAGCTTTATGGGACGAAAGACAGTTATATTCATGGGAATTGACTGGATCATGAAGCCGAAGGAAGAACCGTTAACTTAAAAAACATATATAAAAATTTTTTGAGGGAAAATGAAGGAGGATTGTCTGATGTCAGAGAAAAAGCTGATGCTGGGTAACGAAGCCATCGCACGCGGCGCTTATGAAGCGGGCGTAAAGGTTTCGGCTGCTTATCCGGGTACTCCCAGTACCGAGATAAGCGAGAACATTGTGAAGTATGAGGAGATATACTGCGAGTGGTCGCCGAATGAGAAGGTGGCTATGGAAGTAGCGATCGGTGCATCAATGGCAGGTGTCAGGTCGCTTGTATCCATGAAGCATGTCGGTGTGAACGTAGCTTCGGATCCCCTTTACACAGTTAGTTACATCGGAGTTTCCGGCGGTCTGGTACTTGTTGCCGCTGACGATCCCGGAATGTACAGCTCGCAGAACGAGCAGGATTCACGTGCTGTTGCACGTGCAGCACATATCCCGGTTATTGAGCCCTCTGACAGTGCTGAAGCTAAGGAGTTCATCAAGTACGCATATGATATAAGCGAGAAATACGATACTCCCGTTATGTTCAGGACTACCACACGTATAGCTCATTCTCAGGGTCTTGTAGAGCTTGAGGACCGCTGCGAGCCTATTGATATTCCTTATACCAAGAACGTGGCTAAAAACGTTATGATGCCCGGTAATGCAATCAAGCGTCACCCTGTAGTTGAAGCAAGGGAAAAGCAGATGGCAATTGACGGAGCGGATTTCCCCATAAACAGGATAGAGATGAATGATACAAAGATCGGTGTCATCACTTCAGGTATCCCTTATCAGTATGTTAAGGAAGCACTTCCCACAGCATCGGTTCTTAAGCTTGGCTGTGTCAATCCGCTTCCTAAGCAGATGATCATCGATTTCTCAAAGAAGGTTGATAAGCTCTACATCATAGAGGAACTTGATCCGATCATCGAGGAACAGGTTAAGTCATGGGGTATAGAGTGTACCGGTAAGGAAATACTTACCATTCAGGGCGAATACAGTACAAATATGTTAAAGAAGGCAATCCTCGGACAGGAGCTTCAGATAGAACAGAAGGCCGATGTACCCGTAAGACCTCCGATCCTTTGCCCCGGATGCCCTCACAGAAGCACCTTCTATACATTGAATAAATTAAAGATACATGCCGCAGGCGACATCGGATGCTATACACTCGGTGCTGTAGCTCCTTTGAGCGTAGTTGAGACAACCGTATGTATGGGTTCATCCATCAGTACTCTCCATGGTATGGAGAAGGCTAAGGGCAAGGAATATATCAAGGACTGGGTAGCGGTTATCGGTGATTCGACATTCATGCATACCGGTGTTAACTCCCTGATGAACATGTTCTATAACCAGGGTACCGGCACAGTTCTTATACTTGATAACTCCACCACAGGTATGACCGGTCACCAGGATCACGCTGCTACAGGCAAGACCTTAAGGGGCGAGATCGTACCGGCTATCGATCTTTACAAGCTCTGCCATGACGGTATCGGTATTGAGAACACAAGGATCGTCAACGCATTTGATACAAAGGCACTGGAAGCTGCGATAAAGGAAGAGGTTGCAAGAGACGCCGTATCGGTAATCATTGTTCAGGCACCCTGTGCACTTCTTAAGTCCAACAAGCCCAAGCCTGCATTCCATATCGATACTGACAAGTGCAAGCGCTGCTACATGTGTATGAAGCCTGCATGTCCAGCTATCACCAAGGCTGATGACGGCACAGTATCCATCAACGCTACCATGTGTAACGGCTGCGGTCTGTGCGAAGGACAGTGTAAGTTTGGAGCAATCCTTCGTTGATATTTTCGCAACACGCAAAATATGCGTGTTGAACGCGAAAACATCAAATGGATGTGCGGGAGACGGGATATGCTGCCACCCACGCACCCTGCCCTGCATAAGTTTAAGGAAAGAATCATAAAAGAAGGATTGCGCTAGTATAGATAATAATATTAGTTAGAATGGAGATATATATGGAAACAAAGAATATCATGATAGTCGGCGTCGGCGGACAGGGAACACTTCTTACCAGCCGTATCCTTGGCGGTATCACCATAAAGGCAGGCTTTGATGTAAAGCTCAGCGAAGTACACGGTATGGCTCAGCGTGGCGGAAGCGTTGTAACATTCGTACGTTACGGTGACAAGGTAAATGAGCCCATAGTGGAAGAGGGCCAGGCAGATGTGCTTATTGCATTTGAGAGGCTTGAGGCTTTAAGATACGCTCACTTCTTAAAGAAGGACGGTGTGCTTGTAGTGAACGATCAGAGGATCGATCCCATGCCTGTTGTAATAGGAGCTGCAAAGTACCCCGAAGGCATCATTGAGGAGCTTGAGAAAAAATACAAGGTACTGAAAGTAAACGCAATGGAAGAGGCGCTTAAGCTCGGAAATTCAAGGACTTTCAATATAATAGTCCTCGGTATGGCCGCAAAGCATATGGATTTCAAGAAGGAGGACTGGCTTGAGGTAATTGAAAATACGGTACCTCCCAAGACAATCGACATCAACAAGCAGGCATTTGAAGTTGGATATTCGTTATAACGATATAATACAATTTAAAAATAGTTTGACAACATTTCTGTTTTAGAGTATAAAAGAATATGGAACTCCGTCTCCTTTAACTACGGAGACGGAGTTTTTAATAATCATATGAGAGGACACCGACATGATCTGGAATGAAGCTAAGGAATGCATGAGCCGTGATGAGATGACACATCTTCAGAGCACAAGGCTTGTGAAACAGGTGAACTATGTTTACCATAATGTTGAGTATTACAGGAAAAAGATGCAGGCGGCAGGGCTTGAACCCGGAGATATCAAGGGAATTGAAGATATCACCAAACTGCCTTTTACAACCAAGGATGACTTGAGAAATACTTATCCCTGCGGTCTTTTTGCAGTTCCGAGAAGTGAGGTCGTAAGAATACATGCATCATCCGGTACCACAGGAAAGGCTACAGTTGTAGGTTACACAAGGCGCGATATAGACATATGGTCAGAGTGCGTTTCAAGAGTGCTCGCAATGGCCAATGTAGGAAAAAACGATACAGTACAGGTTTCATACGGATACGGTCTCTTTACCGGAGGTCTCGGTGCACATTATGGTGTTGAGAATGTGGGAGCAACCGTTGTACCGCTTTCAACAGGAAATACAAAAAAGCAGCTTACCATGATGAAGGATCTTGGAGTTACTTCCATCATGTGTACCCCTTCATATCTTATGTATCTGACTGAGTCCATAGAGGAGCAGGGCATACTTGACGAGCTTCAGCTGAAGTCCGCTGTATGCGGTGCGGAGCCATGGACGGAAGAGATGAGAAACCAGATCGAATCCAGGCTTCACATCAAGGCTCACGATATCTACGGCTTAAGTGAGATCATGGGACCCGGTGTTGCCGGAGACTGTGTATACCATAAGGGACTTCATATCAATGAAGACCATTTCCTGCCTGAGATCATTTCGGCAGATACGCTTACTTCCATTGGGGACGGTGAGATCGGAGAGCTTGTATTTACCACACTTACAAAAGAAGCACTTCCGCTTATACGTTACAGGACAAAGGATCTTACAAGCATTTCACACGGAAAATGCGAGTGCGGACGTACTACGGCAAGGCTCTCAAGATTTGTCGGACGTTCCGATGATATGCTTATCATCCGTGGCGTAAACGTATTCCCTTCACAGGTTGAAGCAGCGCTCCTTGAAATGGGTGAGGTAAGCCCTAACTACCTTATGATAGTTGACCGTGTAAACAACCTCGATACCTTAGAGGTACTTGTGGAAGTAGATGAGAAGTTCTTCTCTGATGAGATAAAAGAGCTTGAGAACCTCACAAAGAAGATCACACACGTTCTTCAGCAGGCACTCCTTATCCAGCCCAAGGTTAAGCTTGTAGAACCGAAGACCTTGGAGAGAAGCGAAGGCAAGGCAAAGCGTGTTATAGATAATCGTAAGCTGTGATCAACACAGTGTATGAACTGACAATGTAAACAGATTGTCGTTCTGAACGAAGCGAAAACAGATTGTCATTCTGAGCGAAGCGAAGAATCTTAAATCATAAATGTATCGGAGGCAAAAATATGATATTAAAACAATTATCGGTATTTGTAGAAAATAAAGAAGGCCGTATGAAGGATATCACCCAGGTTCTTAAGGACAGCGGCATCAATATTAAGACCATGTCACTTGCCGATACTACAGAGTATGGTATGCTGCGTCTTATCGTATCCGATCCCGACACAGCAAAGGCAAAGCTGCGTGAGGCAGGCTTCCCTGTCAGCATAACCGATGTACTTGCGGTTAAGGCTGAAGACCGTATAGGTTTCCTTCACGATATGCTGTGCAAGCTTGACGCCAACATTACCAGCATAGAGTATATGTACACCCTTCCTACCGATGAAGGTCCCGTGGTAATCCTGAAGGTGGCAAATCCCGTCGAGGTCGAGAAAGTACTTGAGAACATATAAATATGTTATAAAGGATATTAAGTTTTTTGCAGATTCTGCCGAAAAGTAATATGCATGGATGCAATACAATTTCGTATAGGCTTTTGATTCAAGGATGAATCCGGGTAGCCTGTTCGGAACGGAGAATTACATGCGTATAAACGATCTTTTTAACAACATACAGAATACAAACAGCACCGGAGTGAGGGTAAATGATGATTTATCCTCATTTGACGGTGCATTTTTTATCGATAAAAATTCGACTCCCGCAGTGGACAAAAGCAGCGTTTCCGGAACTGCAAAAATGCCGGAGAGCAGAAAAGTCACCGGAAATACTTATACGCTTAATGAAGCAAAGGGTATGGCCGAAAGAGAAGGCTTGGGTGAAAAACTGTTAAATGCCGTAAATGCACCTCGGAATAACGATAAGGAGCTGGTCAAGAACCTTACGGGCGAAGACTACGAAAGCCTTGAGGATGAGGGCATGTCCTTAGAGAAATTCAGTAAGGAAAGGCTTGAAAGAGCAATCGAGCGTATAAAGGAAAACCGTACGGTCCGAGAAATAAGGCTTGCAGAAGGAGTGGAGAAACAGCAGGAGTACAGGGAGACCGTAGACCGGATGTCATTCCTCGCAAAAGCCGATTCGGGCGCAGAAAAGCTTATAGCAAAGATGCTTTATGAAGCCGACATCCCGGTAACCGAGGAAAATATCGAGGAAGTAAAAAAAGCCGCCGACATAGCCTTAAATACCGGCAAGCTGAATGATTCTTCGGAAAACTATCTTATAAGAAACAATCTTCCTCCGACAATAGAGAACCTGTACAAGGCAGCTCACACCGGAGAAATGAGGCAGATGCCTCTTGATGACGCATCATGGGAAAGCCTTAAGAAAACGGCAATAGATATAGTAAAAGAATCCGGAGTGGATACGGATACCGGTCTTAAGACTGCAAGGTGGCTTGTGGAACACGACCTTCCCGTGACCAAGGAAAACATTCTGTATAAAACGGAACTTGACGCTTACGGAGACAACGGTCCGTTAAGCAGTGAGGAGGTTTTCGGCGCGGCTGTAAATTCCATGCAGGAAGGAAGCAGTGCCAAGGAAGGCCTGGTGATAGTAAGAAAAGATGAAGAGGCAGCTGCTTTTGAAAAGGAAGCCGAGGACATTATAAACAAGCTTCCGGGTATAAGCAACGAAGCAATAAAGTCTTCCTTCTTAAACGGAGCAACCGAAGAAAACATCACGATCCCCGAACTTATAGATGCCGAAGAACAGATTGAGAAAACAGGAAATCTGAACGGAACGGTAAATCTCGGCGGGATGACAAAGGAAGAAGCGAATGTAAAGATCAGGCTTGAAGAGATCAGGGTAAGCTTGAACATAGAGGCAGCAAGAGGCCTTATGGCCAAAGGCATCAGTATTATGTCCGATGGGCTTATGCGTGTTGCCGAGGGAATACGTGAGCTTCAGAAGGAATTTTTTGAAGAAGTATACAGGGAGCTTGAAACGGATTACGGCTTTGAAGCAAAAGGCTCTTCGGCGGACAAAATTTCGGCTTCCGAGGCAGCGGAACTGGCCGTCAGAACAGAAAACGGGCTTGAAAAAGTAATAAATGCCCCGCTTGAACTGTATAAGGCTTCGTTCAGCATCAGGCACAGCATAACTCTTGCCCAACTGTCCGAAACGGGAGAAACTCTTATAAGTGAAAACGTACAGGAGTCTTCGGTTTACATAAGCGTTACCCCCGCATCCATGACTGCGGCACTTACTTCATATGAGAATTCCTCGACCGAAGTAAGACGTGACCTTGGGGATTCCATCAAGAAAGCCTTTTCGGGAAGCGTGGACAGCCTTTTATCGTCATTCGGGCTGGAGACTACGGAAGGAAACCGCAGGGCGGTAAGGATACTCGGTTACAACAGTATGGAGATAACCGCATCAAGCATAGAAGAAATAAAGTATTATGACGCCAAGGTTACCGGACTTGCAGGCAAAATGACGCCTCCGGTTGTCATGGCCATGATCAGGAACGGGATAAATCCTTTAGAATGCACGATAGACGAGCTTGATGAAGCAGTTTCTTCCATAATAAAAGAACAGGGAAGCTCACCGGAACAGAAATACAGTGAGTTTTTGGTAAGGATGGAGGAAGCGGGAGCTATCTCGCAGAACGAAAGAAATGCTTACATAGGCATTTACAGGTTATTATATAATGTAGAGAAAAACGACGGCGCAGCCATAGGAAGCCTGCTTGCCAGCGGAAGGGAACTTACTTTCGGGAATCTCCTTACGGAGGAGCGGAGCAGGAATACGGGCATCGATATGGCCGCCGATGACAATACTGATATTAAGGCATCATATTATAAAAACTCTGTCTCGGATCAGATAAATGATGCATTTAATTACCAGAGAAGGCTTGCGGATGAAGCTCTCGAAGTCACAGACCCTTCAAGATGGGACAGGGCACTTTCGGGGAAAGATTACCAAAATGTCACTATAGAAGGGCTGCATGACGGATTGTATACCGGACAGACGGGAACGGTTGAGAGTGCCGGTAATGACATTGAGACTTTTGCCTCAAAGGCTGATGACATAGTAAAGACCATGACGGGAAATACTCCCGTTTCCGAGTTCCTTAACAGCTTTGGGATAAAGGACAGCTACCGGAACAGAAAAGCCGCAGAGGAGATCTTCTTTGGAGAAAACCAAGAGGATTCCTCGATATCCGTTACCGCGGATGAGTTAAACAGCGCTCTGGAAAGCGAATCAAACTTTGATGAGCTTCTGGGAATAAAGACAAGGCGCGCCAACGCACTCACCGGACAGGCATTCAAGACTGCGATAACGGCTCAGGCCGCCGCAGAGCTTAACGGCAGGGTAGAGAGGATAGAGATGCTTGAAGCATTGGCCGGGAAGGGGCACTACAGGCTGCAGGTTGATGAAGGAGAAACATCCAAAACGGTTAATCTGACCGTTATAAAAAACACGGGGGATGCGGGTACGGTATCGGTTGAGATACAAAGAGAAGACTACAGCCTTCAGGCAGACCTGAACCTGGTGATGACGGAATCGGAATACAGTAATGTTGAAAGTCCTTATAAGGTTGTGGCGGTTCCGAGACCCGGAGCTCAGGGTGTAAGCGGAGTCCCGTTTGTAAGAGGAAACATATTGTTTATGGGAACAACGGCTCCCGACGCGGCAGGAAAAGCCGAGATGTTTAAAACGGCATTAAAGGAAGCGGGCATAAATGCCGATAATATAAATATATCGGGCATGGCGCGCAATAGTGAAGCATATATGTCATATCTTTCCGGATTGTACACTGCGGCTCAGCATCAGGACGGTGCGGGCCAAGCGTCCGGAAGTGACAGGCGCAGTGAAGAAACAGCCCGTATCGCGGAAAGGCTTTATATGGCTGCAAAGTCCTTCCTTTCATTCTTCTAAAAAACCGGAGGGACGGTCCTTTAAGTAAGGAATCGTCCGGGGTGACTTAAAATATATTCGCGGAGGTAATACAGATGAGGATAAATCACAATATTTCGGCATTACAGACAAATGCACATATGAAAACAACGGGAAATGCACTCGACAAGGCCATGCAGAGACTGTCATCGGGCTACAAGATCAACAAGGCTGCGGATGATGCTGCGGGAATGGCTATATCGAGAAAGATGAAAACACAGATCGAAGGTCTTGAAAGGGCGTCGATGAACGGTTCGGACGGCATATCGGTCATTCAGACAGCGGAGGGAGCATTAAACGAGGTTACGGCTATACTCCAGAGATGCAGGGAACTTGCTGTTCAGGGTGCAAACGACACCAATACCGGAGATGACAGGATTGCCATTCAGCAGGAGATCAACCAGCTTATGGCTGAGGTTGATCGTATCTCACAGTCAACGGAATTTAATACAAAGAGCCTGCTCAACGGAAATCTTGACAATAACTCCTATTCGGATGTGGTAGGCGTAGATATCATATATACGACCGATACGGTTTCGGCAGGAAACTATTCTTACACTGTTACGCAAGATGCCAGACAGGCGGTCATAAAGTGTGACAGTCCTTCGTTAACTGATGTTATGGATACGGAAGCAGGGACGCTTACCATAAATGGAGTGGATATAAAGTTCAAGGAAGATATGACTCAGGAACAGTGGTTTTCATCCTTGAGGAATACCTGCGATGTCATGGGAATAGATGTATTTTTTGCGGGAGATTCAAATACCGACGGCCCTGCAGAGACGGCAGGGTATGAGAAAGAGGAAGTGGGAAGCGGAAGCCTGATCTTTATGTCGAGAGGATACGGCAGCTCCCAGAAAATAGAGATAAAATGCGACAATCCCGATCTCGCATCGGCACTTGGCATAACGGATGACGAGGAAGGCGTTATTGCCACAGGCGTTGACGCCGAGATAGAGTTCGGAGAAGACGGCTTTAGTAAGAGCGCGACATACTCCTCCGACGGAAATATCGTAACCATAAAGGACAGCAATAACTTTGAGATGAAGATAAGGATAGCTCCCGGCGTTGCCGGAACGGAATTTACCGACGCATCGGGAGACGGTTCCGTAACAGCGAGCCAGATTGACGGAGAAGGCGCAGAGGTTATATCCACAATGCTTGATGCGGGAACTCTCTTCTTGCAGATCGGAGCGAACGAGGATCAGACTATAGAGGTAAAAATACCCCGCGTTGATTCCGAAACACTCGGAATCAAAAACGCAAATGTATGTACCGGAGAATCGGCACAGGATGCGATAACATTGTTTGACAATGCGGTAAACTTTGTATCGTCAGTCAGGGCAAAGCTCGGTGCTTATCAGAACAGGCTTGAGCATACCGTTACAAATCTCGACACGACAAATCTTAACATGACCGAGGCTATGTCAAGAATAGAGGATGCCGATATGGCAGAGGAAATGACGGCATTTACACAGCAGAACGTACTGCAGCAGGCAGGAACCGCCATGCTCGCTCAGGCAAACGAAAGACCTCAGAGCATACTCAGTCTGCTGAATGCATGATATTAACATGACAAAATAGAGATGCGGAGCATCATTTTGTTACCGAAGAAACGCCAAAGGCTTTTTCGAGGTAACTTTGAAGGGAGGCTGCGGTAGATGACCGGAGAGAAACAGAGAGATTTTGCAAGACGTGTGACTCAGGCAAACAAAACAGAGCTTGTTGCGGTTACATGCGATATCATTAGGGAGAATATTGACTGCGCTGCGGAATGCCTGAAAACCGGTGATATTACAGGATACAGGAGCGAACTGAAATCAGCCGGACGTTTTTTGGCGGAGCTTATAAGGTCGCTTGATTTCAGATATCCTATAGCAAAAGATCTTTTGAGCATATATGAGTATGTCCAGAGGATACTGGTATCAAGCGAGATATCCGGGAAAGACCGGGGTCTGGCCGGTATACGCGGGATCATATCACGTATCGGCTCGGCATTTGAAGAGATTGCGCCGCAGGATACTTCCGGAAGCGTCATGGAAAACTCACAGCAGATATACGCCGGCCTGACCTACGGAAAAGGAACCCTCAACGAGGCAGACATGGCAGCAGGTTCCAACAGAGGCTTTTTGGCATAAGACAATCAGAAAGAAGACGGGACAATGGATATACAGGTTGGCGATAAACTTAAGATGAAGAAACCCCACCCATGCGGCTCGTATGAGTGGGATGTTTTGCGTATCGGCATAGATTTCCGCCTTAAGTGTTCGGGGTGCGGCCATATGATCATGATCCCCAGAAAACAGGCGGAGAAAAACGTGAAATCGATAATTAAGTCAGAATGATATGACAGAAAAAGAATAAAGGACTAAAAGGAGTATTTTATGAACAGGAAGATAAGATTGTCCGCTAAATGTAAGCTTGTTGTTTTAGCGGTAATGACATTTTGTTTATGCGGTTTTTCGGGGATATTTTTGAAAAACGCCTATGCTCAGGATTTTTACGGTGAAGGTAATGTGCTGATAGCGGTAGATATGGGCGAATACGCGGAGAACGAGGATGTATATTATCCTGAGGGTACGATGGGGAAACTTGTATGGGGCGAGGACGCTCCCACCGGTGTCAGTACCCGGGTTATCCCCAAAATAAAACAATATACGGTTCCGGATAATATTACGCCTATGCAGGCTCCGGAGTATGAGATAGAGACCACATACAACGTGGGTGACAGGATATTCTTTCCTTATATATCTGTTACCGATCCCGATGAAATGCATTACCTCGTGTGGATTCCGCAGGATGCATTTCCAAGTACACTTTTCGCGAATGGGAACAGGAAATTCTGGTTCAACGAAGAATGTATCAAAAAAGATAAGGATGGGAAAATATACTATGCCGCTTACCTTGAATATACCGATGAAGGAGAGCCATGTCCCTGTCTTGATTTTTTAGAAATGGAATGCGTGAAGGTAACGCAGTACTCCACAATCTGGCAGTATACGGGAAACGCCGTATCAAACAGAAGCGGATTTGATATCAATGATTATGGGGAGGCAGTGTCTCTGACACAGGAACAGATGACCCATATTGGCGAAATCTGTGATAAGGCGTATACCGTACAGGCGGAAACAGTAGGTGATCCGAGGTTCGCAGACGCGTATGGGGACTGTGACGGAAAGGTTGCTTATATTGTATTTGATTTTAGTAAATTTGTTTCCAAAACTTTGGCGTACTATAGTGAAAGGAACATCGATTTTTTTGGTCTGGACTGTTTGTGTATGGGGACAGGGTTTATGTCGCTGGAGGAGGGCGATTCTTTGAAATTGCTGGATGAGCGCATTTCTGCTATTATAGCTCATGAATTGAACCATTATATCATTGGCGGTTGCACAGGAAATGAAGAAGGTCAATGGGCTATGTGGACCGGGGAGGCTTTTGCTCAATCGGCAGCCCTGTCGGTTTTCCCTGAAGCAACATTGTATTTTGACGATTATCTGAGAACAGCCATGACAGGTTATGCATCCCGGCTGAGAATGATTTTCGGGAGCAGATGGGGTTCGAAGTATGAAGCCCATTATCCAATCGATAACTCCATGGTATATGCTCTTGGCGGGTTCTTTTTCAGATATGTGGAACGAATGACAACAGGCAAAGTGGACAGTGGATTCTGGACCGAATATCTGCTTAACCAGACACCTTTGGGATCGATCCGTGAAAAAGATATCGAAGAATATCTTAAGGATAAAACCGGTATCGGTCTGGATGAATGGCTTGCACAGTTCATGGCGGCCGTGGTGGTCGGAGACGACAGCGGCTCTTTATGCGCAGGTGCTGAAACCATTACTGCAAATAACGGTATTGATCTTAGAACGTTTTTGCGTCCTTATGAGGAATATGGCATAAACATCGGTACTTTCAACGGTGTGATGGACGAGGCCGTAAAGAAGATAAACGAAGACCTGACAGCTGTCAGAGGCGGCGGAACGACATATGCTTACAGAAACGACGCCGGTGGAAAGATAGCTATCACCGGGGCGGATGAAAACTGGTTTTTCTTTGCGGTAAATATGGAATTGCCGGATCTTGATCAAATGATCGAAATATCTTCTGCCGAGGAGCTGGCAAAGATAGGCAGGGACGACGCTTATCCGTTAAGTGGTAAATATGTGCTGACAAAAGATATAGATCTTGGCGGCGAAAAGAACCCTTGGCAGCCGATCGGACGTGAAAAATTGTTTTTTACAGGCGAATTTGACGGTAACGGGCATACTATATCGGGACTTTATATTAATAATCCCGCTAAGGACAATCTTGGTCTGTTCGGTGAAATCTCCGGAACCGGCGTAATATGTAATCTTACCGTGAAAGGCAGCGTGACGGGAAACATAGTTATCGGAGGAATTGTCGGCAAGAATAATTACGGATCGGTTGAAAACTGTACCAGCCGTGTAAACGTTTCGGGAGAAGCGGATGTCGGAGGAATCGTCGGTCACAATAACGGCATGATTTCCGGCTGTAACTCTTTGGGGAGCATAACCGGTCAATATGGTATTGGCGGTATAGCAGGACTTAATGAAAACGGTACGGTATACGAATGTACAGCCGAAGCGACGGTTTCCGGCGAAAATCTCATAGGCGGGATCGTTGGTTCATGTGAGAACGGAATAATAGATGATTGTTCGGGTGACGCAGATGTCTCAGGTCTGGAAGCTGTCGGCGGAATTGTAGGCTTTCAATTGGAAGGCAGTATTAATGATTGTTACGTCACTTTTGGCAAAGTAACCGGAAACGAAAGAACGGGTGGTATTGCAGGCGGCGTACAATGTGCTGATGTTACGGGCTGTGATGCTTCATGTACTGTTACAGGAAATATTAATACCGGCGGGATCGCAGGCTGGTCAAACAGCGGAAACATTACCGATTGTTCAGTCGACGGAATTATCAACGGAACAGAGTATACAGGCGGCATGACCGGATATAACGCCGGGACTTATATCACTGACTGCGTCTTTGGAGGGGATCTGACCGGTGAGAAGGTTACCGGTGGGATCACAGGGTATATCCGAGGGTATTGCGTTATTTATGACTGCCATTATATCGGTGAGATCCAAGGCGGGGAAAAAACCGGACATATAGCCGGCAAGATCATTGATGTGGATATTGTGGGCTGTTCAACCAACGAGCTTGGCGCTCATTTGATAGGCAGTGTTTCCGGAGAGTCATATCTGCACGGATATTTGATAAACAGTTATTCCGGAGAATTTTTGTACAAATATGATGAAGCTGCCAAGATGTTATCCAAGAAAACAGACAGTGAAAGCCTGAGTGTTGACAGCATTAAAATCCTTGACGAGCTGTATCCCATAACTGTTATAGGTAAAAAAGCACTGGCAGGCAATAAAGCACTTGTTAAGGTTGCTCTTTCGGAAAATGTGACTGCCATCGGAAAGTATGCATTCAAGGGAGACACCGGACTAAAAACGGTGGAACTTACCTCTTCTATAACAAAGATCAGAAAGGGAGCGTTCAAAGGTATCAGTGCAGACGCAGAATTCATTATCACCGCTTCAAAAGAGGATTATAAACGGATTGTCAGCCTCCTTATTAAGTCCGGAGTTGATGAAAATGCGAATTTCATACGCAAGAATCCGTAACATACAGGAAAAACAGTAAAAATATAAAAAAAGAACTTGACAAGCCTTGAAAATCGTGATAAATTGTAAAGGCTGGCGACAGTTCTTTTTTTGTTGCCCGCATTTTGCCGCGGACAAAATACCACATTGTCCGTGAGATTAAATTATGGAGGTGGAAGTTGTGCGAGTAAAAATTACATTGGCATGTACAGAATGCAAGCAGCGTAATTACAACATGACGAAAGAAAAAAAGAATCATCCTGACAGAATGGAAACAAAGAAGTATTGCAGATTCTGTAAGAAGCATACGATGCACAAGGAAACCAAATAACAGAAAGGAAGGAGTGCTCTATGGGTGATGCAACAGAGACCACCAAGAAAAACGGAAGCT
>JAEEVO010000094.1 GCA_016290905.1 Lachnospiraceae bacterium
ATGTTTGCGTGATGCAAGTTCCGGAACTACGCCGCCATAGATCGTATGAAGTTTTATCTGAGATGAAATTACGTTAGATAAAACCTCCCGACCGTTTAACACGACTGCTGCCGCAGTCTCATCGCAGGAGGTTTCTATCGCAAGTATTTTGATGTCTTTTTCCATTATTGTTCTTTTTCCACAAGTTTCCATCCGAATATCCGCCAATGACTCCTGTCGTCTTTGCGCAGTATTAAAACTTCCTGTATGGGCTTATAGTTTTTCCCCGATTTTATCGTATACACGCACCAGATCCGTGCCCAGTCATATCCGTCTTCGCTGAAATACTCAACATCCGTACTGGCGGAAGGAGCAAAACTGGAGACCGTGTAATTATTGAATTTAAATTCCGCTATGTCGTCTTTTAAGTCCGCAATATAATCATCATGCGACTTAAATGCCGCAAGTTCCGGATCGTAAAGCCTCAGCATCTGATCGGCGAGGGCAATGAGCTCCTCGTCGGTATATTCCTCGTTGTAATAGCACTGAGTGATCTCACTGAAATACTTGATCACTTCTTTGCGAGTCTGAGGATAGTTGGTATTAAGATTACGGTCCAGTATTTCGGTGACAACGCTGGCCTTAACTGCACCATCCTCCTCCTTTCCCCTGGTTTTGTTGGAAATGTGTACGGAGTACGCAATTATGAGACCCGCGAGCACCAGGACGACAAATACGCCCTTAAGGTTGCCAACGTTTTTCATATTATTCCTCTTCAAACATAAGATCCGTTCTCTGGCCGTCACGGCTGATCACGGTGTTTGCAAATATCTTTCTTACTTCCCCTTTGAAATCCTCGGGGTGCACAAGCGACGGCGAATAATGTGTAAGCCACAGTTCTTTGACATGTGCGGAATTTGCCATCTCCGCTGCCTCGTAAAATGTCATATGCTTGTGTTCTCTGGCCTTTTCAAGCATATCGGGTTCGCCGTACATGCCTTCGCATATAAAAAGGTCCGCATTTTCGGCATTCTTTACTATAAAATCGGTAGGTCTTGAATCCGTGCAATACGTAAGTTTAAGACCTTTTCTGGGACCCGAAAGCACCATATCCGGAGTATAAGTTACACCGTCCATAGTGACATCTTCGCCTCTTTGCAGTATGCTCCACGCCTTTATGGGTATATTCTGCGCCTTGGCACGTTCCGGATCAAACTTAGGTCTCCTGTCTACCACTATATTATAGCCGTAGCACAAAACATTATGATTTACTCTGAAAGCTTCTATCCTGTATTCACCAAAGTCAAAGACCTGGAAGTTGTCCTGTATCTCTATAAGCGATATATCAAAAGGAAGTTCCGGCGCTATCACTCTTAATGCCGGCACGACTCTTGTAAGACCTTTGGGTCCTATCATAACAACAGGTTCCGTGCGCTCCGCATTTCCGAGCGTTAACAGCATACCCGGCAGTCCGCTTATGTGATCGGCGTGAAAATGCGTAAAACACATAACATCGATCGGTTTGGAACTGAGTCCCGCCTTTTTAAGCGCGATCTGGGTGCCTTCACCGCAATCTATCAAAATGCTGCTTCCGTTGTATCTGGCAAGCAATGACGTAAGCAGTCTGTATGGAAGGGGCATCATGCCGCCGGTTCCAAGCAGTGTAACTTCTAACATTTATCTTCTCCGTCGGGATTAAGCCACATCACATAGGCGTCTTCAACAGGCCTTTCGTAAAAGCCCTTGCGCACTCCCGCGCTTACAAATCCCGCTCTTTCATATAACTTTATTGCCGGCACATTGCTTACACGCACTTCCAGGGTAAAAGAAAATATGTCCTTTTCTCTGCCGGCTTTCAAAACCTCGTTAAGTAATGTCTCCGAATATCCCTTCCCTCGTTCGGAAGGTGTGATCACAACATTGTTGATATATCCCACGCCAACCTGGTCGGTATAACCGGCCGCTCCGATCACTGCGTTTTCTTTTTCCAGAACGAAATACTCGGACCCTTCGTCTTCAATGAGTTTTTCAAAATCTTCCCGTTTCCAGGGCATCGAAAAGCTTTCTTCCTCGATGGCGCAAACGGCGTCAAGATCTTTGGTTTCCATGGGACGCGCGAGAATGCTCATGTACTCTTCCTCGTATGATCGCCGGTTATTTTCACTCACCGGCAAGTTTTTCTTTTCGCTCGCGTTCCGCCTGCGACAGCCGCAGATATTCGGGAACGTGCGCATCGGCATTCACAAATTCCCCGTTTTTAAACTTTCCTGCCGCAAGTGCCGCTACCGAAGCCGCGGACTGACGGTTTTGATTGGGTGAAGCCCATGAATACGGTACCGTGATGATATTTTTGACAGTATCCCGGTAAACCGGAACTCCGTCCCCCAAAAATACGACTTCGCGGCCGATCTCGTTGATCCGTGCAACGATATCCTCGACTGCAAGAGCCGATGCGGGAAGAACGGTTTCCATCATATATATATCGTCATTTTTTACGAATTCATACAGTCCCGTATATACCTGTTCGCGTCTGGCGTCCATTATGGGGCAGACGAGTTTGTCTGTACCGCATAGATTGTATGCAAGAGCATCGGTAGTAAACACTTCAACTATCGGGATATCAAGTGCAAATCCAAGACCCTTTGCCGTCGCCGATCCGATCCGGAGTCCCGTAAAAGAACCCGGGCCCTTGGATATGGCGATCGCATCAACAGTCGATATGTCAAGCTCCGTCATGCGCGATATCTCATCAAGCATGGGAAGCAATGTCTGCGAATGTGTTTTTTTGTGATTGACCGAGTACTGAGCGACTACGATATCATCCTCAAGAATGGCTACCGAAGCCGTCATCCCCGAACTGTCAATTCCTATCAGTTTCATGATCTATTCAAACTCCGTGACAGTTATCTTGCGGTAATCAAAACCTTTTTGAAGGTCTTTTTGGATCTCAATGCGCGTATGCCTTTCGGGAATGATCTCTTTTACCAGATCCGCCCATTCTATAAGACATACCCCGTCCGAGTAAAAGTATTCTTCGTACCCTATCTCGTCCATTTCGGAAACATCACCGATCCTGTATACATCAAAATGGAAGAACGGCAATCGCCCTTCTTCGTAAACCTGCATTATTGTAAATGTCGGACTGTTTACGGGCTCGGTAATACCAAGTCCCGCCGCCAGGCCCTGTGTAAAAACGGTCTTACCGACCCCAAGGTCTCCGACAAGCGCATAAACATCTCTCTTCGAGGCTTTGGCACCCAAACTCCTGCCAAGTTCAAACGTCTCCCCGGGAGTGTTCGTCTCTATGACAATTTCATTACTCATCAGATTTCAAGCTAAAACGCTTTCTCCCATTTCATTCTATAATGAATCGGGCATAAAAACAATTAAAAAAATTGCATAAAGAAATGTCATGAAAAGGCGGTTTTAACATCTCTCGAAATCTGTTCGGACAATTCTTTGACAGAAGAAAACTTCCGCTCCCCGCGAATAAACTTTTCGAGTGTCACTTCGATCTCTTTGCCATAGAGGTCACCTGAATAATCCTTGATAAAAGATTCGGCGTTGACCGCCGTATCGCTCTTTACCGTGGGCTTAACGCCCAGATTCGTGATTGCTTTATATAAAACGCCGTCTATCTCTACGCTTGAAGCATAGACACCGAAATCAAGCCCCGCGATATCCTCGCGGGGCACAATGTTTGCTGTCGGGAAATCTATCGTTGTTCCCAGACCTTTTCCGTGTTCGACTGTTCCTGTTATAGTATACGGAAGTTTTATCATATTATCTCTCTATACTTTCTTATTTACTTTGCACAAAAGAACCCTGATTTTAAGCCTTTCGTACAATGGTTTATAAAGTTACATCCATGACAAAACCATTTTATATGGGCGAAAACTGTATCGTTTCTGGTTCAATGTACCTCGTTTTCCAGTATGAACGGTTCACTAAAGAAAACGTCATCCCTTTATGAAGGCGAATCAGTGCCCCGTTCATCCCTATGGCTGCTAACCTCTCATGTCTAACAGGATCATCCGGTTATAACACCGGGTCCCAAATTCCTTCGTCCAGCCTGCCCATAGTGGGGTGCCGCCTATGCTCCCAATCAGGGTCATGCCCTATAAAATATGCTATAGCGGCTTCGCTCTGCTTTGTCATTTCATAGAGAGCACTCCTGTAATCCAGCACCAATAGAATCTTGGCGGACGTTATACTGTTACAGTGTGCTTTGTTGATAGTTACGCTACTTCTGGTCGCAGGATGTCTTTTCTGAATCGTTCCTCATCAAAGTCGCATCCCGTCTGCATGATCACGAAGAACACCCTTATAGCCTTACATGCAACTGCTATCTTTGCCTGCATGCTCCCAAGCGGCCTATGTTCCCGATTCCTGTAGTATAGAAATACATCCAGAAATGCGGAATTCCAGTTGATAAGTGCTCTTGCAGACTCATACATCGTCCTTCGAAGCTTTCTTCTGCCCCTCTTGCTGATACCCGGTTGACCTTTCCTCTTGCCGGAACTTATCTTTGTGATCTCAAGTCCTGCAAGTTTCTGTACCTGTCTTGGATCGGTGAAACGTCCGATATCACCAACCTCGGCCACAAAGCCTATAACCGTACTCAGTCCTACTCCTTTAATGGCGAGCAGTTTCTCCACGTTCGGCACTTCCATTATCTTCTCTTTCAGGAACGCATCCAATCGGTCAAGTTGTTCAACCTTGGAAGCATAGTCATTAACGAGGATCCATATCTCAAGCCTTGCGGCTTCACCTCCTTCAAGTCCCACACTGTTTTGCGCAGCTTCCACCAGGGTCGTTGCCCTTTTTATCCCTGCTGCACGCACCTTGGCTTCACGCCATATCTGATTGATGCCTCCCGATCCGAGTTTTATAATATCCTGCGGTAATGGTGCGTTCTTGAGAACCATTAAACCGCTTGTCGAATTCCAATCCTTATAGCATTCGAAATACTCCGGGAAGTATTTCTGCAGCCATCCCTGTATCTGATTTGCAAGCCGCACATGTTGTTTCATAACCATGTCTCGACATACTGACGCTTCTCTTATCTCCGCATATATTCCACTTGGAAGATATGATGTTGAATAGCGTCCATCCTTGACCAGGCCTGCAATTGTCTTCGGATCCTTTAGATCACTCTTTTCAGGGCTGTTATCATCCAGTTCCTTACATTTCTTCACGCTATACGGGTTCACTGTTACAAGTAGTATCCCATGGTCTTTGAGGAATTTCTGGAAAGTCAGCCAATAGCATCCCGTCGGCTCACAACCAACGATCACTTTCTTTGTATCCGTCTTACCCTGCAATTCGTACAACCACCGTAAGAATGAAAGAAATCCTACACTTGTGTTACTGAATCGGAATGCTCTTTTACTGAATTCAAAGCCTCTCCAGTCAAATGCTCTAGCAAAGTGATCCTGAGATCCTATATCAACACCTACTACTAATGTGTCCGCTGTTACTTGATTAAGTCTGTCATTCTGTGTTAAGTTCATGGTGAAACCTCCCTATGATTTGGTATTTTTCATCCGTCCAAGATGATACCTTCATCATACCGCGAGGTTTCACTTTATTCTATTAGCGTTATTTCTGAATTACAGGAATGCTCCCAATACTAGTAAGATTTCAGATCACACTATTTTACCGGTACATTCCGGTCTCCTAATACTAGTAAGATTTCAAATCACACTTTTTTACCGGTACATTCCGGTCTCCTAATACTAGTAAGATTTCAGATCACACTATTTTACCGGTACATTCCGGTCTCCCAATACTAGTAAGATTTCAGATTACACTTTTTTACCGGTACACCCCGGTCTCCCAATACGAGTAAAAATTCAAATTTCAATTTTTTACCGGTAAGACGTATCAAATTCGTACCGGTAAAAATCGATGTTTTTTCTTTTTACCAACTAAAACACACTCCAAAAGCCTAAAACAACCCCCAAAGCCTGAAACAACCTCAAAAACGACCCAAAAGAAAGGAGAAGAATTTGTACAGCCGAGAATTTGAAGAAAGAAAAGAGACATTGGAAAGAATAATAGAAAAGATTTCACGCGAACTGCCGGAGCTGCCGCCGGGAAATCTCAGGATTCAAAAGAAGGGCAACATAAGGCAGTATTTTCAAGTGACTGACAAGGACGATACGCACGGAAGTTTTATCAAAGCGGGCAATATGGAGCTTGTGACGAAACTGGCGCAAAAGACGTATTATGAGAAACTTTTAAGAGAAGCTGAGCGCGAGAAAAAGGCCATAACCGCGTATTTGCGGGGAAGCACCGGAAAGAGACCCGAGGATGTTTTTTCGGGGATGAATGAATATCGGAAGAATCTTGTCGAACCGCTTTTGATTTCTGACGAAGAATACGCGAAGCAGTGGGAATCGGCGGCTTATGAAAAGAATCCGTATCACCCGGAAGAATGCACGCTGCCTACCGACAAAGGAGATTTTGTACGCAGCAAATCCGAAGCCAGAATAGCCGACATGTATTATGCACTTGGAATCCCGTATCGGTATGAAGCTTCGGTCAAACTGAAAAATGGAAAAACAAAGTATCCGGATTTCACTCTTCTCAAACTTCCCGAACGGACAGAATATTATCACGAACATTTGGGTATCTTGGACGATGAGTCCTATCGCATGAGTAATCTTATCAAACTGAACGAATATGCGGAATCTCAGATCTTTACAGGTAAAAATCTTATACTCACTTTCGAATCTGTTAATGCTCCTTTGAACATCAAGGTTTTAAGAAACAATGTAAAAGAAATATTTCGGTCAATATAAGCGATCGACTCGCGGAAAAGTAAGCTGTTTGAAAACTATATCCATTCCTTTTGCAAAATGTTAGAATAGACATCAGCAAATCATTTCATTTTCAGGCAAGTCGGAGAGTGAAATATTAGGGAAAACGGTTATGAATATTGAAACGGAAAGAACGATCATAAGAACCATTCAGCGGGGCGATGAGAAGGCATACTAGCGAGGTAATTGAGTGGCAACATTATATGTCGGTTTTAAGGGGAATGGTAATTCCTCTAATAAAATCGTGAACAAGTTAATCGGAGAAAAACTGTTTTTGACAAATTCGTACACCGGTATATGTAAGGATATCGAAGACATCCGTAATACATATGATCTGGTGTATATGTTTGGATTGGATAAAACCTTAAAAGGCAGTATACGAATAGATTGCGTTGCCATAAAAGATGAAGTGAGTCTGAAGTCGAATATAGATTTTGATATTCTTGCCGGAAAGCTGAATGAAAGAGGAATAAGGACAACTATTGGATATACTCCGACGCGATCTTTATGTAACGAAGCCTATTGGTATATGCTGAGAAAGTACAATTGTCATGTAGTGTTCTTACATGTGCCATCCATAAAGTATATTACAGATTCCTTTATTGAAAGTATACAAACTGCTTTGTAAAGGACGGTTCGGACCCGATTCACAGAGAAGGACGCGAAGACGGTTCGCAGATTAAATTGAAAATATTACTCAGGATAGCGTAGGATCAAATTTGTGAGGAAAAGAAAATGCAGTATGAGTTCTCAAGCACCGATAAAGGAAAATTCAGTCTTCATGATTGCCGTTCAACATCTGTTGAATTGATAAACGGACGGTTAATATTCAAACTGCCGGACGGTTTCTTTAACGCTGATTATTCGGATGATTGGCCCAATACAGGAAGCGCAGAGGTTGAATTTGCAATAGATCCGATGAGAGGCGTTTACCTTAACATATTTGCAGACTCAGACGGACAGACGATTCGCAAGGAATATACGTTGGATCAGCTGGTTGAAAAGATAAACAATTCTGAATGGGAACTTGAATTCGCTTACCGTTATGACGGCTACGAGGAAATTTTGTACAAATGCTGGATCTGGTTTGATCATGAACCCTGGTCCTATGAAGGCGAGCTGTGGATCGGTACAAAAGAAGATACGGTTTTTAGATGGAATTTACCTGAGACAACAAAAAACCGATAACAGCTCAAACCGGGATCTGCAATGAAAGATGGCAGCGATTTGGAGTTTATAGCAGGAAGGAAACAATAGATGGGAATCGATGATTTTTTAAGTTCAGGTAATTTCCGTTTAGATCAGCAGCTTAAGTTTTCTGCAGAGATTGATAAGATGACTCAAGTATACCGCAGGACCCTTTTGATCTCCGGAGTAAGACAAGAGAACGATGCGGAACATTCGTGGCATGTTGCAGTCATGGCTTTGCTCTTCAAGGAGTACTGTATCGAGAAGCCTAATGTCGAACGCGCGATAAAGATGCTGGTCGTTCATGATCTTATCGTGATCTATACAGGAGA
>JAEEVO010000019.1 GCA_016290905.1 Lachnospiraceae bacterium
GAGAGAAGAAATTGAAAGATGTAGGAAGCAAGGGATTATTATAAGTTGAGAAAAGGAAACAGGGGACGGTTCTCTGTTCCCTAAAAAACAAAGGGAACGGAGAACCGTCCCCTGTTCCCTCTTTTTCTAGAAAGGAGAACTGATCAATATGACAAAATTAGATGATTTTATTGAAGAACAATTACAAGACCCTGTTTTTAAAGAAAAATATGATGCATTAGAACCTGAGTTTGTTGTAATGCAGGCAATGATAGATGCAAGAAAAGATAAAGGAATGACTCAGAAAGAATTGTCTGCAGCCACCGGAATATCACAAGCCGATATAAATTTGTACCGATACCGGGGAGTATAAGATGAGAAAAAGAGTAATTAGTTGGATATTAATATTAGTTTTGGTCATTGCTGCCGTAGGATGCAGTTCGAAAGTGGAGGATGAGATCCCGGCAGCGCCTAAAGCGACTGAGATGCCGGAAGCCACATCGTTACCTGAACCGTCTCCGACACCTGAAGCAACTTTAACTCCGGAGGCTACGCCGACACCGGAAGCTACAGCTACTCCCGAGCCGACGCCGACCATGACTCCTGACGAACTGTATGAGGAAGCTATTGAAAAATCGCTTCTTGATACCGGTAATAACTACAGGTTGAAGCGTGTGCTTGAAAAAGCAAGAGCAGGTGAGGATATCTACGTCTGTGCACTTGGAGGCTCTGTTACGGAAGGTGCACTTGCAAAGACGAACGATGATGGATATGCGTATCTTTTTGCAAATGAGTTTAGGGAAACGTACTGTCCGGGAGACGGATTGAATTTCCATTTTGTGAATGCCGGTCTTTCCGGTACTCCTTCATGCCTGGGGATTATGAGATATCAGAAGGATGTCGTTGATCTTCTTGGTGCGGATCCTGATATTTTGATCATCGAATTTGCCATCAATGATTATAATGAACCTACAAAAGGCAGGGCTTATGAGAGCCTGATCCGCAAGGCTCTTGAAGCTAATGACGAATGTGCGGTCATCTTGCTTTATTCGATCGCGAAGACCGGCTGGAATATGCAGGACAATTATATTAAGATGGGGAAATATTACAGTGTTCAGCAGGTCAGCATTAAAAATGCCCTATATAAGACGAGCAAGGTTATGAGGGTTTCTCAGGGCAAATATTTTGCCGATGATTATCATCCGACCACTTACGGCCATAAGCTTATGAAGGATTGTATGATGAATCTGATCAAAGCCGTGGACGAAGAGGAAGCCGGACCAGAGATTGAGCTGCCGGAAAAGGATTTCGCCGGTGCGGATTTCAAAGATCTGGTGATGATAGACCGTAATTCTGAAAGCAGCGGCCATTTGAAAATTGATCAGGGCAGTTTCTCGGATGTTGATGAAGCTGTAGTGAGTATGTATTTTACGAAGAAGGCGTCATTCCCTGATAACTTCTGCCATAAGGCGGGGAGCGAAAACAAGCCTTTTAAGGTGGTTTTGAACTGCAAGAATATTTTGATCAATTATAAGACTTCTAACCGTTCGGATTTCGGTAAAGCGGATTTCTATATCGATGGCGAGCTTGTTGTTACCGCTGACGGGTATTCGGCCAGCGGCTGGAACAACTGCAATGTCATCATGGTTCTGAAACAAAACGAACCCGCAGAGCACGTACTTGAAGTCAAGATGGCAGAAGGCAGCGAAGACAAGGCGTTTACTATTTTGGCGATCGGGTACTCGGAATAAAATGTAACAGGGGACGGGGTTAGTGGTCCGTTTGAGGAGTTTTTATACAGGATTGATGTGGGATGATCGGAAGGAGGATTTTGACAGATATGAACTATGATAATACAAGTTTACCGGAAGAAGTGCAAAAGTATCTGGCGGAGATATATAATGACGAAGAACTGAGAGATGTTTTTTATGATTGCGATATTGAAATATATGATGAGGATTGGATCAAGGATATAGAAGAGGATGATGCCTGGCTTGAGGAGCTGATGGGACCGGGAGAATCCAGTTACAGCAATTTAAAACCATTTGGGCGTGATGGAACGGGGGCCTTATGGGTAGTTATAGATGACAGAATGATCGGTTATATCGGAACTGAGGGCCAGTGTGGCATCGTGGCACGAAATATACACGAATTTATGAATATTGCTTCGGTGTGGGGCGGATATCTGTGTGATTATTGGGATGAAGATATTCTGGCAAGCCGGGAAGCTTTTTACGATACCATGAACAATCCTGAACGATTAGAGCAATATGAAAATATAGAAAGAAATCGGAGAGTGTTTGAAGGTTTTATCAAAAGACATGGTTTTACTAAAGAGATATATGAAATGGCAGTAGGCGGAATTACGGTAGAACCTTTTTTTATAGTTAAGGCTACTACGGATGAGTATGTTGATTCGGAATCTCTGATATCACCTTTAGACGGGCAGAATAAATTGGAGGATCTGATAAAGCGATTAATGAACCAGGGGGACGGGGTTAGTGGTTCATTTTTGGGATAAAGATGTCTCTGTTTGTCGATGATAGGAGAACGGTGAGTGAATAAGAATAGTACATTATCGTTTTATAATTCTCATGCTGAGGATTCACTTAATTCGACAAAGAGTAACCGCTTGCCGAAGTGGGATCCTTTCTTTAAACGATTTGCAGGAAATCAGTATCTGCTGTATGGCTTGATACATGAGAAAGAAGGAATACACAAGCTGTATGAGGCTTGCTACCGGGATAATCTGCATTCCATCTGGGCTGTTGCGGAGCTTTATCGAAAGGGAAATACAAAAGAAGAGTTTTGTGGAATCCTTGAGAAAAATATGCGTCCGGTATATGATTCGGCCAGGAGGCAGGGGTATGAGGTGTGGATTTATTTGTTTAGCTTTAAGTAAATAGTCGGACGAACTCAACTTAACTATATAGCGGTACGTTTTTTTGTTTGAAATTAAGTTTGTTTTATCATCTGATATACGCGACATTGATTTTTTCAATAAGTCCCATAGTTCCTCCGCCTGCGATTGCACTTCCATACTCGGATTTCTTTAATTTTACTATATGCCGGGCTTTGTCAATGTATCGAAGGCAGAGGACAACGGCGGGTTTATTCCCATTTATATTTTTTGAATAATCCGGGAACTGCCGGGATTTCTACGATATATTCCGTCTGCATCCTGAAGTCTTCAAACCTTATCGTTTTTTGTGCGGGTATCTTTCTGCCCGTTTCGATATCTACCAGGGATGAAACCTCCTTACGGGTATGGAGGATTACCTTGTCGGTGTGTAGATCTTCTTTTACATAACGGTAAAGGATCATGCTGCCATCTTCATAGGTAAACATTGAGAAGTTCCTGCCGCTTGCATATTCACCGGAGGTAAGAACCCTTTTAATAACGTCAACTGCCGCTTTGGGCATCTGATTGAGGTCGCTGTCATTATCCGGAACGGCCATGATATAGAGCCTGCCTTTGCCGTAGGTACTACGAAGAAAGAGCGAAGCATGCAGATCTCCGTCGCCACCGTTAAGCAGAGACCATGAGTTGTTGTTTCCATGGACAATTTCAGGGAAAAGAACAGGTTTCCGGTGTTCTAAGTAACCGGCCATATCGCCGGTCACATGATAACGGGTTACATTGTAACGTCTGCCGGTAAGCCGTGCCTCTGTGAGACCGGCCTTTCGCAAAGCTTCTCCGGCTTCACGTAAGAATCCTGTAGTAATGACGGCATCTCCGCCCTTTTCCACGAAATCCTTTATTTTTTCAATTATATTTTCATGAGCAAGGGAGCTTTCGGTAAACAATATGCGTTCGGCATTTTCTGGGAAGAAAGGAGTGGGCTCAATCGGTATGCCCAACATGCCAAGTCTCATCTCAAGATGGTTTTCGCCGCTTGAAGCAAACGGAATGAATACAGGAACTCCGCAGGGCTTTATATTTCTATCCAGTATCTTGTCTATCTTGGACAATTGAAGTCCCATAGCTGTTACGAGATGGTTGTTGATCAGATCCTTCCACATAAAGTGCATAAGCTCTTTAGCGCCTGCAAACGCAGTAAGATAAGCCTGTTCCAGATATCTGTCAACAGACCAGCACTGGTAGGTATCGAACCATCCCCCGCCGTTCCTTCCGGGCCAGGCGTTCTCAAAATATCTTAAGAGGGAATAACTCAGATACTCGGGCAGATGCTGATCGGTATATGCTACGCTTCTTGTTTCGGTTCCGGTATATGTTGCGTCAAAAATATCTCTTTGAACTTCCGGGACATATCCTGTGAAGTGGAAGGATTCTCTCCAGTTCGGATACTTTATGACAACCTTCACCTTCGGATTTACAGCCTTCATCGGTTTTACTATGAGATTTTCGGAGACATCCTTCATCAGTTCTTTTCTGAAGGTTACCCAGTCCCTGTCTCCCTTTTCTTTTATGCAACGTTCGCAAGTACAGTTTGTAAAGTAAAAATCATCGAGGATTATCTCGTCAAAAATACCGGCTGTATACTCGGAAATCTCTTTCATGCGTTTTCTCATAGCGGGATCGGTATAACAGAAGGTTCCGAACAAACGCTGTTTCCCGCTCTCTGCACCTTCAAAATCATTGATGGTTGTCGTGATGCCTCCCGATACTTCGACTCCTTTTTCTTCCAGAAAGTTCTTGATCATCATCAGCTGATCTTTATCAACATCACATTCCGAACGGTGAGTTTCAAGGTATACTTTGTCCAATCCGATATACTTCTCGATAAAGTCATAGTCACTGCTTAAAGACTCCTTTGTGAATCCCTTTGCGGTATGCGCGGGAATGTAAACCACAGTCTTAAAATTCTTAAAGTGCTGCCCCATATTATTTCCCCTTAATCTTTTATAATTATATTGTACTACATCCTTAAACTTCCAATATGGTTATAATATTGGAATCTTACTGTCATCCTGAGGGTTCTTGCCCGAAGGATCATGTATTTGTGAAGTACGTAAGATTCTTCGCTTCGCTCAGAATAACATATGGGAAGTATTAGTTACACAACTTCATTCTATCAGGATTATCTTGAAAATCAATGGAGAAAAATGGTTGGACAATAACCGGTATATAAAAAGATATTTACAAACTTTTTTATCTGCGGTAAAATAATCCTGATAAAGACTGTAGACGTGAGATAAGAAAATAACTCTACGTTTTACCGTAAGGAGAAGTACAAACGATGAGTAAGCAGAATTGGAAGGCCGGCAATATGCTGTATCCGGTACCGGCGGTAATGGTAAGCTGTAAAGCAAAGGATAAGGATGCAGTACCTAATATTATTACATTGGCATGGGCGGGGACCGTGTGTTCGGATCCGGTAATGCTTTCCGTATCGGTAAGGCCGGAAAGGTATTCACATGATATAATAGAGAAGAGCGGGGAGTTTGTGGTAAACCTTGTAACAGAGGACTTAACACGAGCCTGCGACTGGTGCGGAGTACGTTCCGGAAGAGATTTTGATAAGTTCAAAGAAATGAAACTTACAACATATATCTCGGACTTTATGGAAACGCCTGCAATATCGGAGAGTCCCGTAAACATTTATTGTAAGGTAAAGGATATTTTAAGGCTTGGATCTCATGACATGTTCCTGGCGGAGGTAACCGGCGTAACGGTAGACGAAGCATATATGGATGAAAACGGGAAGTTCGATCTGGCGGCAACAAAGCTTATCGCCTATTCACACGGGGAGTATTTTGCCTTGGGAAAGAAGCTGGGGAAATTCGGTTATTCGGTTCAAAAGAAAAAGTAACAAAGGAGGTGAGAACAGTTGAAGAAACTAAAGATGCCCAACATATTTGATATTCTGTTTGCTTTGATAGGTGTATCATTATGCGGCATAGGTGTTGGATTCGTAAACTGTGCTTCACTGGGATTTGATTCGATCGGTATATTTTATGACGGTATCCGGAATATCCTTGGCTTTTCGTCCGACCTGCTCGGAGTGGCCAGTTTCATCGTAAGCGGTGTTTTGTGTGTTTTTCTTTTCTTTGCAGCAAGAAAGTATGTAAGTTTCGGTACTTTTATTTATATTCTTGCCTATGGCAGTTTTATCACCGTTGGCAGTTTAATATATAACGCGCTGATAATCGAAAGTACAATGGTGGTAAGGATCGTATTTACTGTGATGGGATTTTTGCTCCTGTATTTCGGGATTGGCATTTATGTTGCGATAGATATCGGCGTAGATGCATTTACCGGAGTCGTTCTGTTCCTGACTGACAAGACTCATTTCGAAATGAAATATGTAAAGATAGTCTTTGATATACTTCTGCTTGTTATCGGGGCATTACTTGGGGGAACTCTTGGAGTTTCAACCTTTGTGACCATGGTACTCGCAGGACCTGTCATACAGTTCTTTTCAAAAAGGTTTCAGAAGGTATACTTTAGGTTTAAGTTAAGAAACATTAAAGCAGAGAAGGAACGATCAAATACTGAGGAAGGATGATCAGGCGGATTCTTTCTGTAATAAGGTGAGAAATTTCTTTGGATTAAAACCTCGAGTTGATTATCAAAAATTGGATGAAACACAAAAGAAAACGGTACGTAAATCATGGTATCTTGCACAGATCATTTATTCTGTTATCTCTGCTCCAATACTAGATGACGAGAATAATATGAACTTTGATGTTGAACAAACAATAAACAATGCTAGAAAGTCCTTGCAAACTTTGAGATTAGAAGAATGTTATACAAATTATTATGGCTCGGATACCATACTTTGTTAAACGAAGGAAAGCTTATTTAACTATAACCCACAATAAGACAGAGGACCGTCCGTCCCCTGTCTTATTCCATTAGTGCAGTCATTTTTTCAAAATCATAACTGCGGATCAGCTTTGCGCCATCCCTGATCCCTGATTCTGCGATATTATCCGATACCACAACATCAGCTGCCAAAGGATCGGTCACAATCTCCGAAGCCATCATTGTAAAGAACGACTTAACATTTACTATGTCAGTAATACCGAAATAATCAATAAGAAAATTCATAGATGACTCGCCCGCTACCGCGTCATAGCTGTCCTTATTCATGTTAAGCCAGATAAAGTCATTTGTCATAAGGTCAAGCCCGAACAGATAGGCAAATGTGCTGTCTGAATTTATCCTAAATGAAGACTTTACAGTCTTAGGTTCAAATACCTCTCCCGAATCTTCAACATCTCTCAGCATATATCCCGCCGTGCAGAAACAATCCGAAAACCGTACCGGAGAGAATACATTGTCACAGAAGATGATATATCTGACCGAAGGATACTCTTTCCTGAATATCTCGAGATTAATGTCAAAATATTCTGAGCCTCCGTTATATCCGCTGGTCTGGTCACCGGAATAAATTATGGCGTCTGACTGTTTTCCTGCCATTGTCCTCCAGGAAAACTCGATCTTCTTTCCGTCTTCTGTAATCCCGAAAGCTGAAATATCTATATCATTAACCTTTTCCCAGTAAGTGAAAGCTCTTATCTTCTTAAATGCATCAATATGAAGCCTGCTGCCCTTGGCCAGAACTCCCAGCCCGCCGGAAGAAGAAGTTTCCTGCAGAGGCAGGGCATAGTTCTTCATGACGTCATCTATATATACCTTGCCCAGACGGTTTTTAAGCACTCGTTCCAGACTCACGCGTATGAACTTCTTCAGACGATCCGTCTGCGCATCCGTCAAAAAACTCTTCCTTTTTTCCACATCCTTATCGGTTTCCGTATAAACTTTCAGCTTTTCAAACTTTGTAAATTTAAACGATCTGCACGATTTCTCGCGGTTTTCCGAAGAATATTTAATAAGGAGCTGCAGAAGGATAATAATGTTCGAAGAAGAAATGCTGTCGAGCACAAGTTGGATATCTTCCTCACTCCTGCATCTGCTGATCAGATAATCAAGTTTCCTTAAAACGGCTCCGGAGCCCTTGCCGCTTTTCAATGCTTCAACAGCTCCTGCTATATTCCCCGAACCTATTGCCTTTTCAAAAACAGAATATACCGATTCGTTTGAATCCCCTCTCATACGGTTTACAAATTCGGCTGCTTTATCGTTTTTAGGCCTATAATGGATATGATGAAGTAAACCGTTCCAAACAGCTTTTCTCTCATAACAGCTGATGATCTCGCTTTCCGACACTGCATTACTTCCTGTTTTTGCATAAGCGGAGCCGGAAAACATACGATCGATAAGAGAGCTTATAAGCTTTCGATCCTGATTTTTCAGGTTAAGCTTCTTTACGTTTTTATTTGCGTAAAGCCTGTAATTAAGATCTTCCGCTACTTTTGTCACATCCGGAAGTTCCAGGAAACGTGCAAAATAAAGATCCCTGTTTTCCACCAGAAGCCTTATCGCCAGGTTCTTTGAAGCACACTGTTTCGGGCGATGATCAAAAGTACGCAGAAAATCTGCCACCAGCCGAAACTGACTTTCACTAAGAGGTCTGGTACCACAGAACAGATCATCAACAATGTCTTTAAGTCTCTCTAAAGCAGCTGCCTCATCAAGAATGATGAAATCCTTTATCTCGGCATTTTCCTTAAAAGCAGTTCTCTCAAACTGCTCTTCCATAATGGAATGACCGGCCTCAGAGAAGTTTCCGAAGCCGTAAGTCTTCGTATAATGAACTATCTGATCAAATAAAAGTTCATCAGAAGAAAGCTTCCTGACACTGTCGGGAAAACCTTTGTAAAATGGTTTAGGTACATTTACTCCCAGCATATCCGACAGATACTTAATCATATCCCGATGAGCAAGTGCCTGACCTTCCTTTATCCTTATATTAAACATATTTGCAATGGAAAATAGGGTCTCGACGGCATTTTCGTCAGGCCCTTTTTCATTAACCAGAATATGCTTGGAAAACAGATGATCCCTAAATATTTGTTCCATATATTACCCTCAAAAAAGGCGTATCGCCGGATTGTTGTGCTCTACCAACTGAGCTACGGAACCCGAAGATCCCGGCGGGATTCGAACCCGCGACACCCAATGTGAAGTAAATCCGGCTAGCTGCCCATATTACCATGATATCACAATACTAATCCCTAGATGAAGTAAGTATTGTTAGCTATGGTACTTCTTAATGATACCATAATCCAAGGCTTTGTCAAGAGAAACAGACGAAAAAAGGATCCGAATCAAGAACGCTTCAGATGTCAGTACCGACTATCGTTAAGTAATGTAAGAGCAAAGTGATTAAAAGGGTTAGTCATGAGCGACTGACTCTTTTATTTTTGTTGGTTTTGATGATAAGATTTTTAAAACATCTATAGATTGACAATATATATAACAAATGTTATAATAAATAAATGTAAAATGTTATACGGAGATTCGTCTTATGAAAGAAATAATCTTGGAAATACGTAATCGCATAGGTGTCAGTCAGGAAGATTTGGCAAAGATGATTGGGACTTCTTTTGCTACGATAAATCGTTGGGAAAACGGACATTCTTATCCTAATAAAGCGTTACAATTACGCCTGTATGAAGTATGTAAGGAAAAAGAAGTAAACCTGGAAGAAATGATACTCAACAAGATAAACAGAGTAGCAGAGGATATTCCCTTACATCAGGGGAAAAAAATCCTTTATCATGGTTCGAAAGCAGGCATTGAAGGGCCGATATCTCCGATAAGCAGAGAACGATGCGATTTTGGCAGAGGTTTTTACATGGGAACCGATCCGAGACAACCGTTGACGATGATAAGTGATTTCAATCAGTCGAAGTTTTATATTGTAAGCCTTAATATAAGTAAGCTTAAGATTTTGGAAATATCCCCGGGGCTTGAGTGGGCTATGCTGGTTGCATTCCACAGAGGAAAAATGGAAGGTGTAAAAGAAAGTAAACTGTATGAAAGCTATGCAGGAAAAATCAATGGATATGATGTGGTAGCCGGGGATATTGCAAATGACAGAATGTTTTATGTTTTGGATAATTTCTTCCTTGGAAATATCACAGATAAAGCACTCATAAGGAGTTTGTCGGCGCTTAATCTGGGGAAACAATACGTTGCTGTTTCAAAGAAAGCGTGCGAACAGATTAAGATTGAAAAAGAAATTGAGTTATCATATCTGGAGAGAATCTGTCTGCGAGAGTTGAGCGAACAGAACCGTGTAAAAGGTATAAATCTTGCAAATGAAATATGCAGGGATTATAGAAGGGAAGGTTTGTTTTTTGATGAAATTTTGAAAAAGTACTCGGAAGGAGGCGATGATCTTGGACAATATTCAACTTAAACTCTGTGACATCCAAGGGCGTTTGTTTGAAAACGCAAAAGAATACAACAGTGAAGATTTTATAAAGAAATTCATGAACTCCGAAGTCGCAAGACATCTTGATTCTCCGTATAATAAACTTCAATGGATGGGTGAAGAATATCTTTTGGAAGAGCTTAAAGACGAAAAAGATATATGCATTACCGGTGAAAAGTATAATCCTAATGTTATGTACTGGATCGGATATCTGTATCGTTACTGGGTAGGCTCAAGAAATCTGGCAAGCAAAAAAATATATCGCTATGCTCCGGCAAAGACTATGAAACGTAATTATATGATATTTCATACCTTTGACCCTGAAGTCGCCATTGATGATCTGATTGAGATATATAATCAGAAAAATAAGGGAAAAACAATCTGAATGTTCGAGAATTAATTCGTTGAAATATTATAAGCGATATGATATAGTAGTTTTAATGTTTTAACTTTTGGAGATTATGAAAAGATAAGGCGGGTAGATTAAGATGATAAACCTCAAATACTTAGTGTCGGGATCGGAGATAACCACAAAGACAGATGATGAAAATGTTGTGATAACAGAAAAAAAAGAAGGCAGCCGTTATATCGTGACGGTTACGGCGCAAAAAGACATAGAGCTTAAAAGTGCTTCGGTTTCATACAAGAATGTCTATGATCCCAAAGCCAGGTTTATGATGAACGGATATCAGTCATGGACAAAGACCAAGGAGTTTGGATTTGGAGATTTCTTAAACAACACTAAGCTGCTTCCCGAGAAGCTTATGGAGAAGAAGCATTTTAAGTCATACGGCTCGACTGCTTTCTGGGAAATGTCAAAGGACACACATCTTGGATTTGATTTTTCTTATATAACCGGAGTGAATCCGATGTTTATCGGCAGCCTGAATTTTGAGAATGCATATCTTCTTATCCGGTTTAAAGTTAATAAGAACATTATGACACTGGAAAGTGATATTGAGGGAAAATGTCTTCAAAAAGGAGAAAGCTTTAAAGTATTCGACTATGTTGTAATAAAGGACGGGAAGGAATACTTTAACAGATTTACTCCAAGATCGGATAAAAAACTGCTCGGGTTTACGCCATGGTATAATCATTATCAGAATATAAACGAACATCTGATACTGGATACTCTGGACAAGATAGATCCGAGGTTTGAACTTTTCCAGATAGAAGACGGATATGAAACCTACGTCGGAGACTGGATGGATATCGACAGCCAAAAGTTCCCGAACGGTTTAAAGGGGATAGTGGAAAAGATTCATGAGAAAGGAATGAAAGCCGGTATATGGCTGGCACCTTTCATAGCGGAAGAAGAATCGGCGCTGAACAAGAAGCATCCCGACTGGATTGCAAAGGATGCTTCGGGCGAGAAGATATATGCGGGAAACAACTGGAGCTCATTTATGCCGCTTGACCTTAATAACAAGGATGCGGTTGCGTATGTAAAAGAGGTTCTTAAGTTTTATAAGCAGCTTGGTTTTGATTTCTTTAAGCTTGATTTCCTTTATGCCGTAAACTTATGTCCGATGAAAGGAAAAACACGAAGCGAAACTTCTGAGTTTGCCTATTCACTTTTGCGGGAAGAACTCGGAGACAGTCTTATACTCGGTTGTGGAGCAACGTTGTCAAATGCCGCCGGGAAATTTGATTATTGCCGCATAGGTCCGGATGTTTCCATGTCATTTGATGACGTAAGCTATCTGAAGACTTCCAACGCCGAGAGAATGTCTACCAAGGTATCCATACAGAACACGATATTCAGAAGCAGGCTCAACGGGCATATGTTCCTGAACGATCCCGACGTTTTCCTGCTTAGGGATGAAAACATGAAGCTTTCGTTTGAACAGAGGAAGGCGCTTACAAAGATAAATGCTCTGTTCGGTTCTGTTATGATGACTTCGGATAATATATGTGAATATGATGAGGATAAGAAGGCAATACTGGATGACGCTTTAAATATTTTCAGGAATGCGTCTCTTATAGGATTTAAGAGGATGAAACGCAGCATTTATGCGGAGTTTGAACTGGACGGGATAAACCGTGTGTTCGTATATAATCCCGAATTCGGAATCCTTGCGGAGAAAGAGAGGAATACCGAGAATACAGAGGAAATTGAGGAGTAAGTTTTTTGCAGTAAAACAGATTAATAACAAAACAACAGGAAAAGGTGACCGACAGGTCGCCTTTTTTAATTTTTGGTTCATAAAATGTTTACAAATTTGGAACGCTTTAGGAACACTAAAGATGCTTTTGGGGAACGGCAGACACGTATAATGAGTCGCGCAGGCAGAAAGAGACTGCCCGGAAAATAAAAATTGGAGGAATTATATTATGTACTTTGACGCTATTGCAAAAATCGTATCGGAACGCACAGGCTGTAATGTTTCTATCATAAAGCCGGAGAGTAAATTCACCGAACTCGGGATTGATTCGCTTGATACCGTGGAGATGCTCATGGATCTTGAAGATGTGACCGGAGTTGAGATTGAACTCGATCAGAAGGTTGAAACTGTTGATGACCTGGACAAGTTCATTCAGAGTAAAAAGGGTTGAAGCTTATGATCAGGTCCGAAATATGTGAAATGCTGGGTATCAGATATCCCGTGTTTCAGGGTGGTATGGCCTGGATAGCCGACGGAAAGCTGGCGGCTGCGGTTTCCGAAGGCGGTGGTCTCGGAATAATCGCAGCAGGAAATGCGCCTGCCGATTATGTGAGACGGGAGATCCGGGTTGCCAAGAGTATCACCGGCAAACCCATTGGCGTAAATATCATGCTGCTGAGTCCCTTTGCGGATGAGGTGGCAAAGGTCGTAACCGAAGAAAAAGTTGAAGTTGTGACTACCGGTGCGGGAAATCCTTCCAAATACATAAAGGAATGGCTCGCCGCGGGTATCAAGGTCATCCCCGTGGTAGCCTCAGTGGCTCTTGCAAAGCT
This sequence comes from Lachnospiraceae bacterium, assembly GCA_016290905.1. Taxonomy (GTDB): domain Bacteria; phylum Bacillota; class Clostridia; order Lachnospirales; family Lachnospiraceae; genus RUG11977. Next base: position 13,168 of record JAEEVO010000019.1, read on the forward strand.
TATGACCCGCTTGGGAGCGTCTGCATTGATTGCCGAGGGAGGAGAAAGCGGAGGACATGTCGGCGAGCTGACAACCATGGTGCTTGTTCCTCAGATATGTGATGCGACAGATCTTCCCGTTATTGCAGCGGGCGGTATCGCAGACGGAAGAGGAGTGGCGGCAGCGTTTGTCCTGGGGGCTCAGGGCGTTCAGATGGGAACACGGTTTTTAAGTGCCGTGGAATGTAATATTCATCCCATATATAAAGAAAAGATATTAAAGGCTACCGATCTTTGTACTATGGTAACCGGAAAACGTCTGGGTCATCCGGTAAGGAGCCTGAGGACTCCGTTTTCGAGAGAGTATTCCAAGGCGGAATACAGCAGTATGCCGGATGAAGAGCTTGAGGCGCTTGCTACGGGAGCTTTAAGACGTGCGGTTCAGGAAGGCGATAATGAAAAAGGCTGTTTCCTTGCCGGTCAGGTAGCGGCCATGGTTAAAAAAGAGCAGCCGGCTGCGGAAATAGTCAGGGAAGTTATGGAGGAGGCGGAACCGATCCTCCTGAGGGCATCACAATGGGTAAAATAGCATTTGTTTTTTCAGGTCAGGGCGACCAGTACCCCGGGATGGGGAAAGACCTGTTTGAAAAATATACTGTTGCAAAAGAAGTTTTTGAAATGTGTGATAAAATCCGTCCGGGAACTATGACACAGTGTTTCGAAGGTACTGCCGAAGAACTGAAGGAAACGGCAAATACTCAGCCGTGTCTGTTTGCGATGGAGCTGGCAGCGGCAAAAATCCTTCTTGAAAAAGGCATCGTTCCCGACGCCGTTGCGGGGTTCTCTCTGGGAGAAGTGGTTGCAGCCACCGTCAGCGGGGTATTTGATACGGAAACAGGATTCCGGCTTGTGTGTAAGCGGGGCGAGCTTATGCAGCATGAGGCTGAAAAGCATGAGACATCAATGGCTGCCGTTGTTAAGCTTACTTCGGAACGGGTTCGGGAGTTATGCGATAATTACAGGGATGTTTATCCCGTAAACTTTAACTGTCCGGGACAGGTAACGGTATCGGGTCTTACTTCGCAAATGGCAGAATTCTGCAATGATGTGAAGGCTGCGGGCGGAAGGGCCATTCCTCTCAAAGTAAAAGGAGCATTTCACTCGCCGTTCATGAAAGAGGCTGCGAATGCATTTGCAAAAGAACTTGCACAGGTGTTCATACATACCGGCAGGATACCTCTTTATTCCGATGTGACTTCGGAACCCTACGGAAAGGATGCGGCAGGACTCTTATCTTCACAGATAGCGAGCCCCGTACAGTGGGAGAAGCTTATCCGTAATATGATATCAGACGGTATAGACTGTTTTTACGAGATAGGTCCCGGAATGACACTGACTAATATGATAAAGAAGACGGATCCCGATGTGACTGCTGTCAGCGTTACGGGATACCTTGCGGAGGTGGAAGCATGCTGAAAGGAAAAACGGCTATAGTTACGGGAGGCTCCCGCGGTATCGGTGAAGCGATAGTATACAGGCTTGCTTCCCTTGGCGCTGATGTTGCCGTGATATATGCGGGTAATACAGAGGCGGCGGAAAAAGTCTGCGACAAATGCAGGACTCAGTTGGGAGTTTCAGCAAAAGCATATAAATGTGACGTTTCGGATTTTAACGAAGTAAAGGAAACCGTAGCGGCGATCAAAGCCGATTTCGGGACTGTACATATACTTGTAAACAATGCAGGTATCACACATGACGGGCTGGTCGTCATGATGAAGGAAGAGGATTTTGACGCGGTAACAGATACGAACCTTAAAGGTGCATTCAATATGATCCGTCACTGCAGCGGGCTTTTTCTGCGCAACCGGGAAGGTTCGATCGTAAATATCACGTCTGTGTCCGGACTGACGGGAAATGCGGGACAGAGCAATTATTCCGCATCAAAAGCAGGTCTTATCGGTTTGACCAAGTCGGTGGCTAAGGAGCTGGCACCTAAAGGCATCCGCTGTAATGCGGTAGCCCCGGGGTTTATATTGACGGACATGACCGGAGATCAGACGGATAATCCTTTGCTTAAAATGATCCCTCTCGGAAGAATGGGTGAAACGGAAGATGTGGCAGATGCAGTCGCATTTCTAGCCACGGCAAAATACATAACAGGTGAAGTCCTCCGTGTGGACGGCGGCATAGCCATGTAAGGAGTCAAGTAATGAATGAAATAAGAAGAGTCGTTGTTACCGGTATCGGTGCAATCACCCCTTTGGGGAATACGGTATCGGAGACCTGGGAAGGATTAAAAAACGGAAAAAACGGTATAGCGCCGATCACAGCGTTTGATACCGAAAATTATAAAGCAAAGCTTGGAGCGGAAGTAAAGAATTTCGATCCTAAGGATTATATGGATGTAAATGACACGCTCCGTACAGACCGTTACGCGCAGTTCGCCGTTGCGGCAGCGGATGCGGCAGTAAATGAGAGCGGGATAGAAGGAACAGTCGATCCTGACCGTTTTGCGGTTATATTCGGTACGGGCATAGGCGGGATAGGAACTTTTGAAAGGGAACATACAAAACTGATGGAACGAGGTCCGCGCCGTGTTTCGTCTCTGTTTGTCCCGATGATGATCGGCAACATGGCTTCGGGCATGATCGCCATACGTCATGACTGCCGCGGTCCGGCTATGCCTGCAGTTACTGCCTGTGCTTCCGGCTCGAATGCGATAGGCGAAGCAATGAGGCTTATCCGGCACGGTTATGCAGACGCCGTTATCTCAGGAGGAGCGGAGGCTGCGATCATACCGTCATCTGTTGCAGGCTTTATCAATATGCAGGCTCTGTCCTCCTCGGACGATCCTAACGCAGCGTCCCTGCCTTTTGACAAGCGCAGAGCCGGATTTGTGATCGGCGAGGGTGCGGTAGCTCTTGTACTTGAGGAGTATGAACATGCAAAAGAGAGATGTGCAAAGATCTACGGTGAGATCTGCGGATACGGGTCAACCTGTGACGCATACCACATAACCTCTCCGCATCCCGAAGCAAGAGGTGGGGCAAAAGCCATGACAGATGCCATGAAAGAGGCCGGTTATTCCGAAAAGGACATAGTCTACATCAATGCTCACGGAACCGGAACCCCGATGAATGATAAGGTAGAGACCATCGCTATAAAAAAGGCTCTCGGAGAAGAAAATGCAAAAAAAGCATTTGTAAGCTCCACAAAATCCATGACGGGACATATGCTCGGGGCAGCAGGTGCCATCGAGGCAATGGCATGTCTGTTTGCTCTGAAGGAGGGTATCATTCCCCCGACTATCAATCTAAAAGAACAGGATGAAGACTGTGACTTAAACTGCGTGCCGAATACCGCGGTAAAGGCCGATATCACTCTGGCACTTTCAAATTCTCTGGGATTCGGCGGTCATAATGCTTGTCTTGCCTTCAGAAAGGTGTAACAGTCATGAAAGAAAACGATATCCGAAAATATGCGGAGCTTATGAAAGAACTTGGACTTACCGGACTTGAAATATCGACAGGCGATACCAAAGTCCGTCTGGAGAGAATGGCAGCCGTTCAGGCAAAGGAGAATGTATATACGGCTCCTGAACCTGCCGCGGTACAGATCATTCCCGAAAGCGGAGACTGCGTCAGCGTTAAGTCTCCGATAGTCGGCGTCTTTTATGCTGCTCCCGCCGAAAATGCAAAGGCCTACGTCAGCATAGGCGACAGTGTGAAAAAAGGACAGACACTCTGTGTTATAGAAGCCATGAAGCTCATGAACGAGATTACAGCAGAAGAAGACGGGACTGTTACCGAAATCTGTGTTAAGAACGGACAGGTTGTGGAATATGGCACGGAGCTTTTCAAAATACGGAGGCAGGCATCATGAACAGAGAAGAAATAATGGGTATATTGCCGCACCGCGACAATATGCTCCTGCTAGATGATGTTGAAAATATGGACGGTACGGCTGTCGGACATTACATGGTCCGTGGAGATGAGTTTTTCCTTAAAGGGCATTTCCCGGGTAACCCGATAGTTCCGGGTGTGATACTTTGCGAAATTCTGGCACAGTCTGCCTGCATTTTGATGAAGGATGTGATGACAGAAGGAAAGATTGCCGTATATACAGGGCTTAATAATGTAAAATTCCGTTCACCCGTAAAAACCGGAGATACCGTCGAGAGCAGGTGCAGTATCAAGCGTTCAAAACATCCCTTTTATTTTGCGGAGGGTATCGTAACCGTTGACGGAAAGCTTTGCGTATCCGCCGAGTTTTCATTTGCTATCACAGGAGCATAGACTATGTTTTCAAAAATACTTATCGCAAATCGTGGAGAGATCGCAGTCCGTATCATAAGGGCCTGTAAGGAAATGGGCGTTGCCACTGTGGCTGTTTATTCGGAGGCTGATAAAAACGCGCTTCATGCCGCACTTGCGGATGAGAGCTATTGCATAGGCGGACCCGAGGCATCCGAAAGCTATCTGCAGGAAAACAGGATAATAAGCACGGCTCTCCTGGCCGGTGCTCAGGCCATCCATCCCGGCTACGGGTTCCTTTCGGAGAACGCGCATTTTGCCCGTGCGTGTCGAAAAAACGGACTTGTATTTATCGGACCGGATCCGGAGAGCATGGAAAGATTCAGCGACAAAGCCATATTAAAGGAGATTATCCGTGGAACAGGATTGTCGGTTATACCCGGGACAAAGGCTGTTTTGTCCCTGAACGAAGCAACGCAGGCTGCCGAAAGGATAGGATATCCTGTCATGCTTAAAGCCTGTGCCGGCGGTGGGGGAAGAGGCATCAGACTTGTCCGCTCAAAGGATGAGCTGGAAGATGCGTACCTGCAGGCTTCGGGCGAGGCGCTAAGTGCCTTCGGCGATGGAAGCCTGTATCTTGAAAAATATATTTTCCCGGCAAGACATGTTGAACTGCAGATACTGGCCGACGAATACGGGAATGCGGTATGTCTCGGAGACAGGGACTGTTCTCTGCAGAGAAGGAATCAGAAGCTTCTTGAGGAAACGCCTTCTCCCGCGGTAAGCACAGAGCAGAGGAAGAGAATAATAGAGCTTGCGGTCGACGCTGTAAAAAAGATAGGATATGTGGGTGCCGGAACACTTGAATTCCTGCTTGACAGGGAAGGAAACTTCTGGTTTATGGAAATGAATGTCCGTCTGCAGGTGGAACACTGTGTGACCGAGATGCTCACCGGAATCGATCTTGTAAAATGGCAGATACGTATAGCGGCGGGAATTCCTCTCAATTTTACGCAGGAGGATGTCATGATGAAAGGCTCGGCAATAGAGTGCCGTATCAACGCGAAAAGCTGCGGTACCTTGAAGATGCTCCATGTTCCGGGAGGACTTTCCGTTCGTTTTGATACATGCCTGATAGACGGGTCGACAGTGTCTCCATATTACGATCCGCTGCTTGGCAAGCTGATTGTATCGGGAAACGATCGTGAGGAGACACTTCGTAAGATGAGGGTGTCGTTATGTGAGCTTGTGATCGACGGGATACCAACAAATATCGAGGAGCAGCTCCGTATTGTTGATGATGAACGGTTTACTGCCGGAAATTATGATCTGACTTTTATGGGAAGCAGGTGAGAAAATGGCGTTGTTTAATTTTTTACGACCTAAGAACAAGCTGGAAGAAGGAGGACGATCCTCCGCTCCCGTACAGCAAGATGCCGGAGAACCGGAGGAAAACTGTCCCAACTGTCATAAAGACATACCATTGAGCAGGCTTTGGGCCAACAATCTTGTCTGCAGCTGCGGTTATCATTTCCGTATGAAAGCACGCCAGCGTATTCAGACTATAACAGACAAAGGAAGCTTTCACGAGATGTATCCCCGCATGAAATCGGGGAATCCGCTTAACTTTCCGGGTTATAAAGAAAAAATCGGAACGGTACGGGTTGCAAGCGGGGAAGAAGAGGCGGTGGTCTGCGGTACCGCATCCATCGGCAGGCAGAGATGCTGTCTGTTTGTCATGGAACCGGGCTTTATGATGGGCAGCATGGGCAGCGCTGTGGGAGAGAAGATTACCCTTCTGTTTGAGTACGCAGTGGAACATCGGCTGCCTGTTGTCGGGTTTACCGTTTCGGGAGGAGCGCGTATGCAGGAGGGGTTACTTTCACTCATGCAGATGGCAAAGACCAGTGCCGCGGTAAAAAGACACAGCGATGCAGGGCTTCTTTACATAGCGGTGCTTACCGATCCGACGACCGGTGGAGTGACGGCAAGCTTTGCAATGGAAGCGGACATAATCCTAGCCGAACCCGGAGCTACAATCGGCTTTGCCGGAGCAAGAGTGATAAAACAGACTACGAAGAAAGCACTTCCCGAAGGTTTCCAGACATCCGAAACCGTAATGGAACACGGCTTTGTAGACAGTATTGTACCACGTTCCGGACAAAAGAAATATCTGGCCGAATTACTAAAAATGCATAATTGGAGGGCAATCATATGACTGATACGGCATACGGGCGTGTGAAGCTTGCCCGTGACAGTCAAAGGCCTACCGGACTTGACTATATAAGAAAAATATTTAAAGGCTTTATCGAACTGCACGGAGACAGACGGTACTCCGATGATCCCGCGATCGTAGGCGGTATAGCAAGGCTGAACGATCTGCCGGTAACGGTAATAGCCATAGAAAAAGGACATACTGCAAAAGAAAGGACATACAGAAATTTCGGAGCGCCACAGCCGGAAGGCTACAGAAAGGCTCTGCGGCTGATGAAACAGGCCGAGAAATTCGGAAGACCCGTAATCTGTTTCGTTGATACTTCAGGGGCATACTGCGGTGTAGGTGCAGAGGAGAGGGGGCAGGGTCAGGCTATTGCCGAAAACCTGATGGAAATGTCCACTCTCTGTGTCCCCGTTATCACCATACTTATAGGCGAGGGAGGCAGTGGCGGTGCACTAGCACTGGCAGTGGCAGACAGGGTATGGATGCTGCAGAACGCAGTATATTCGGTAATCTCCCCCGAAGGCTGTGCGAGCATCCTATGGAAGGATCCCGAAAAGGCGGAGACTGCGGCCGCAAGCTTAAAGCTTACCGCAGAGGATGCAAAAAGCCTGGGAGTGATAGAGCGCATTCTTTCTGAAAACGAAATTGGAAAAAAGGAGTTTTATGACCGTATCCGCATGATGTTAACCGAAGAACTGGAGGAACTGACCCGGGATGTGGATCTGACACAGAACCGTTATGACAGATTCCGTAAACTCGGACAGAGCGCGGTCATAAAGGAATGATCATGAGTATATATAAACAATATTGCGATGAGGTTTTCGATGAAGCCGGGAAATTAAAAGATTTTTCGCTCAGATACCCTGAAAATTTTAATTTCGGTTATGATGTTGTCGACCGGATAGCTGATGAAACTCCGGATAAAAGAGCTCTTGTATGGTGTAACGTCGAGGGCGAAGAGCATGTTTTTTCTTTCGGGGATATTAAGAGATACAGTAACCGTATTGCAAATACATTCCGTAAACGGGGTATCGGCAGGGGTGACCGTGTCATGCTGATCCTAAAGCGACATTACGAATACTGGTTTGCGGCTATTGCGCTGCATAAGCTCGGCGCGGTCGTGATCCCGGCCACACATATGCTGATGGTAAGCGATCTGGTCTACCGTATAAAAACAGCCAAGGTTAAAGCCATAGTTTGTACCTCGCAGAATGAGATACCGGAAAAGGTGCTCGCGGCGGTAAAGGAACTGAATGCGGATATTAAGCTGTTTTGTGTTCAGGAAGAGAAAACCGGATTTGAAAACCTTAACGCAGCCATGGAAAATGAGAGTGAGGAATTTGAACGGGCAGAGACGCTTGCAACTGATCCGATGATGATGTATTTTACATCGGGAACGACCGGATACCCCAAGGGAGTGATCCACGATTTTATATATCCGCTTGCACATATCATAACTGCCAAATACTGGCACCGTGCCGAGGATAACGGCCTGCACTTTACTGTGGCGGAGACCGGCTGGGCGAAGGCTTCATGGGGTAAACTGTACGGACAGTGGCTTATCGGCAGTGCCGTGATGGTATATGACTTCGATAATTTCGATCCGAAACAGCTGGCGACCGTCATCAACCGTTATGAAGTAACAACCTTCTGCGCGCCGCCCACGGTTTACCGTTATCTTGTAAGAAAGGGTGTTCCCAAAATGCCGACACTTAAACATGCGACAACGGCGGGAGAAACGCTGGCACCCGAAATATTCAGGAAATTCACCGAGACAGTGGGAGTTCCTTTATGTGAAGGGTACGGACAGACCGAGACAACCCTGCTCATCGGAAATTTTAAAGGATATGAAGCTGTTGAAGGTTCAATGGGGATACCCTCGCCTTTTTACAATATCGAACTTCGTGGAAAGGACGGAAAGCCTGTAAAGGTCGGAGAAATCGGGGAGGTTGTGGTCATTCCCGATGAATCCGGAAGGCATCCGGGTATATTTACCGGATATCTGGATAATGATGAACAGTACCGTTATGTATGGCGCGGAGGGGTATATCATACCGGAGATGCGGCATATATCGATGAAAACGGCAGGTACTGGTTTCACGGAAGATTTGATGATATAATCAAAACAGGCGGATTCCGCGTAGGTCCTTACGAGGTTGAAAATGTTCTTATGGAACATCCGGCAGTCCTGGAATGCAGTGTGGTTGGTGTACCGAATCCGCTTAGAGGTCAGGAAATCAAAGCTGTTATTGTTCTTTCCGAAGGCTATCGCCCTTCCGCCGAACTTGAAATGGAGATAAAGAACTTCTGCAACAGAAAGCTCGCGGAATACAAATGGGTCCGTTTGATCGAATTCATTTCGGATATGCCGAAGACTATCAGCGGAAAAATCCACAAAACCGTGCTCAGGGCCAAGGTTTAAGGAATAAACTAAAACTTCCCATATGTCATTCTGAGCGAAGCGAAGAATCTTACAGGTTTTGTAGAAAAATATTATTTGTACTGTTAAAAATTTAATTAACGTGATATAATAAAACCCGTATCAAAAGTTTGAAAACCATTAAGGCTTTTGAATACGGTATTACCAAAGAATACAGATTACTCTGCAAAAGGAGTTATTATGGATAGTGTCATGAACAATGCGGAAGAAATACTTGACCGTCAGGTCTGCGGTTTTCACCGGTATGTATTCTCGTCTCCGGTTCATCTTGATTATGTCAGTCAAAACCTTTGTGAATTGACAGGTATGACAAAGAAGGCTTTGCTTGACGGGGAAAAGGATCATTACTTAAAACTGGTACATCCGGCCGACCGTGATAAGTATTCCGATTTCATACATAGAGCGGCACAAAAGGAACAGACCGTTACCTGTGAGTACCGTATCGTCAAGAAAAACGGTACTGTGATATCCGTAAGGGACACGGTTACGACCTGCAGGGACGAGAACGGCAATCTGACAGGTTATTCGGTACTGGCGGACATAACCGAGATAAGAAATGAGAACAGGGATCTTAAGTTTCTTAACGAGACCATCCCCTGCGGTTTTTTAAGATATACCTGTGAAAAACAGCCGAGGATCACATATATCAATCCGAAGATGATCGAGCTTCTGCGCTTTCCTGAGGCAAAAGAGGGGGAGATTGATTATCTGGAGATGTATAAAAGCAATATTTTCCTGATGATCCCCATGGAAGAGCGGCGCAGATTCTCAAAATATCTGGGAAGGGTTTATTCTTCCGAAACGCCCATTGCCGGAGACATGAGTCTTTTACGTTGTGACGGGACGCGTGCGCATATTTTCGGATGGGTGACCAAGAGCGTTAACGAGCATGGCGAAGAGGAATTTCAAAGCGTGTGCATGGACGTGACGGAACGTTACCGTGCAAAAAAGTCGGTTGAAAGTAAACGATATCTTAAGGCACTTGAGGATGTCTATGACAAGATCTTTGAATTCAATCTGGATGCGAATACAGTAAAGTGCTTGTACTGCGGGGAAAAATCATCCTTTAAGCAGTTTGAGAACATTGCGATGCAGATAGATGACGCTCTGGAGAAATGGCTTATCGCCGCTGCGGCTCCTCAGCAGCAGGAGACGATCCGCCGGTTCTTTAACGATTTCTGTCAGAGAAGACTTCAGGGATCTGACGGGAAACCGCCGCAGATCACATATTCGGCGCTTTCCTATGACAACGCTGTCAAAAAATATACGGGAACATTTATCAAGGTTGATGAATCCGTAAGCTTTTTCTGCTGCAGGGAAGTGAAGGATGCCGAAGAGACAATGGCTCTTAAAGAGGAAAACAGCCAGCTCAAGGAGAAAATGAGGGATCTTGTAATGCAGTTCTCCGACGGGCTCGCCGCCTTTGAGATATCACCCGAAGGTATGGTAAAGCCGCTGTATGCAAGTGAAAATGTCTGCGAATTCTTCGGCTATACCAAGGAGGAATGGCTTCCTCTGACGGAAAGATTTACGCCTCTGGAAAACTTTGTTGCATACAGTGATGCAGCTTATGAGGACTTTGCAGAGCTGCTGAGAACGGGTGAAGCGGAATTTACATATTTTGATTATAAAACGGAATCGGAACAGAAAATAAAAGCCATCTGTTCCGTTAAGGAACCGAGTTCAAAAACTTCCCGATATGTTATGCTTTATGCCGTGGAAGGAAAGGGGGCCGATCTTAAGCAGTCACTATCGGAAAAACGTACGGTTTCAATACGTACCTTCGGATATTTTGATGTGTTTGTGGGTGACATCCCGATAGCTTTCAGAAATAAAAAATCCAAAGAACTTTTTGCACTTCTTGTAGACCGTAAGGGTGGGTTTGTCACTTCGGATGAGGCTATCAGTTTCTTATGGGAGGATGAGCCGGCCAATGCACTGACGTTAGCCAGATATCGAAAAGTGGCATTGCGCCTTAAAAGTACCCTCGAGGAATACGGGATCTCCGATATCGTGGAGGCAGTAGACGGTAAGAGACGACTGGTAATGGATAAGGTTGACTGCGATCTGTACAACTATCTTTCCGGTAAAGAAGAGTATACCCAGCTTTTTAAGGGTAGTTATCTTACAAATTACAGCTGGGGCGAGGTTACACTGGGAGAGCTTTTAACAAAATAAAGTCATTGTTGAGGGTCAGATATGGATTCCGAAATATGAAATAATCGGAACAGGGCTCAGAGTATATTTCCCGGCACTTAAGAGTGCCCTTATAGATCAGCCTAAAGCACCAAACCGCCAGATTGGCGGATTAAGTGGCGGAATAGATGGCGGATTGGCGGAAAAGATTATTGATTTGATTTTAGAAGATCCCGAAATCAAAATGTCTGAGATGGCAGAAAAGCTGATACGGAGCAATCTGTATCAGTTTTTTAATATTTTACCAAAGCATATGAAGATTATCCATATTGTCTTACAAAGTTATTTCTTATAATAAAAATAATTAAAAAACAGTATAAGGGGGTTCATATGAAAGCTTTTAAGAAAATTGTAGTTCTTGCATTGGCAATCGCCATGCTGCTCACAACTGTGGAGAGCTTTACCAAAAAGATTTCGGCGGCTGAGACGAAGACAAGCACAGAGTATTTCGCTTACAGAGTGGATGTGCTGGATGCGGGAAAAGGATACACCGAAAATATTGCGGTCCAGGTTTTGTCGAGTATTGACGGCAGGGTATATGTTTATGTAAATTGTGCCGGCGAGGAAAAGCCGACCGCAAAGACTGTCATGGACAGCGGCAACAGCGTTTACGTGACCGCCGGTGAAGAGAACGAACTGTACGGCCGTATCAAATCATCGAAGAGCATCAAGGCCGGAGAAAAGTACGATATTTATATCGTTTTCGAGGATCCCGCACATGTTGCTTACGGTCCTTATGTAGTTAAAAAATGGACTGCAAAATATTTCCCGGCAGGCAATGGTACTAAAAAGAAGCCCTATCAAATCTGGACGCCGAGACATCTGTACAACGTAAGCAAATTTATGGGCGACACAAATGAGGGAAAGTACTTTAAGGTTATGCAGGATATTGATCTGTCGGAGAGTATTTATTCTGGCAGGATCGGAAGTTACGCTTCGACCTTCTACGGTGTATTCGACGGCAACGGAAAGACCATACGCGGGCTCGTTGGAAATATGTTTGATGATCTTGCGCCTACGGCTGCCGTTAGAAACGTTTATCTTTCGGGAGCGGACTCGACACTTGCCAGTAATGGAATAATGGGTCTGATTGCCGAGGGCAATCGTGGGATTATTGAAAAATGCGTAGTGTATAACTCCGAACTTGGGTGCTCATCATATCAGGGCATTATCTGCGGTTTTAACTATGAATCGGGTATCATCAGGAACTGTGCAACAGTAGACTGCATTATCTATGCAAGTGACTGGGCCGGCGGTATCGTAGGACGTAACGAAGGCAAGGTCGAGAATTGCTATTCAAATATTACTGTGAAGAGTAACTCTACGGCCGGCGGTATTGTGGGGGCCAATTTCGGTGGAGGTGTAAGCGACTGTCTTGGAAACATCACAGTGATCCCCAAAGGCGATACTCCCAATTCGACTCAGAATATCGGAGGCATAGTGGGAATAAATACCGGTTCATACGCATATATCTGTAATTGTACTTCTCTTTTTCTGCCCGAGGATCTTTATGATCTGGGCGATGTAGGCTCTATCTGGGGCGATCGCAACGGAGGCGGTGATAATATTAATCTGGAGAATATTGTCGATAATGTCGGAGCTGTAAAGTACACTATTGATGATATCAAACTGACCGATAAAGAGGTTGGTAGTTCAAAGAATGAGGAATATCTCGCAAAGAAGCTTGAGGAAAAGCGAAGCAGCTTTGCAAGCCATCACGGTGCCTCATCAGATACAAGGGATGTTGTAAATCCCGTGAAGAAGCTGATTGCGGGCGGTAACCCGGACGGAAAGAATAAGGCAGAACTTTCCAAACTGAATATAAAGTACAAGCATGTTTTTGAGAACGAGACCAAAGCATATAATGCAAAAAAGAAATTCCCCATGACTCAGAAGACACTGAAGGTTAAGGGATATTCCACACCGGACCGGGTTAAGATCAAAAATGTCTCAATAGATTCTGAGAACAGGCAGGTCACCATTACATGGAATACGGTTAAGAAGGCTGATGGTTACGAGATCTACAGAGCTGAATGGGAGTATGCACGTAAAGGAGGAAAGTACGGAACATACGAACGCGAGAAGACGATTGAATCGGCAGACATAGCCGAGTATACAGATAAGTATCTGGCTCAAAAGAACAAATATTACTATAAGGTAAGAGCTTATTACAAGGTAAATAATGTCAAGATTTACGGACCGTTCTCCGATATAGAGGAAGTTAAGTTTGTAAATGACTGACAGTAGAAAATAGACGGGCAGGAGGGTAAAACCCTTCTGCCCTATTAATGTACGTTCGGATATAATTATTAAGGAAGAATTTTTTCAATAAAACCTGGTTTAGTCTGTTATATTAACAATAAAAAAAGAAAAATGTCCATGAGATTTATAAAAGTCAGACCTTATCTGTTGAAACTACTTACGATTTGATGTATACTTAAACACAAATGGGAATGATTTACTTTTTTTATTGACCTAATAAAGGGTAAATATAAAATATACAATTCGTGTGAGAGAAAGTATTTGGAGGTACGGGAACATGAAAACCCTTAGCTATAAAAGAATACCTGTTTATATTCTTATATTGACTGTTTTTGTAAGCCTTTGTGCTCCTATGGGGATCAGGGCTGATGAACTGTCAATGTCGGAAAAGGGATATAAATTACAGCAGGTGGTTGTTTTAAGCCGGCACAATATTAGAGCACCGTTATCGGGGAACGGGTCTGTACTTGATCAGGTGACTCCGAACACCTGGTTTAACTGGTCGTCTAATGCAAGCGAGTTGTCTTTAAGAGGCGGAGTACTTGAAACAGAGATGGGGCAGTTCTTTAGGAAGTGGATGGAATCGGAAGGGCTGATACCGGAGAACTATCATCCTGAAGGGAATGAAGTAAGGGTTTATTCAAATTCAAAACAGAGAACCATTGCCACGGCGAAATATTTTACCGCCGGATTTGCTCCGACGGCCAACATCGATGTTGAGTACCATATGGATTTCAATGTGATGGATCCTGTGTTTACTCCCGCACTGAATTTTACAGGCGAAAAGTATAATGAGGATGCCACCGCACAGGTATTTGAGCTTTACGGTGATAAGATGGCAGGTTTAAGTGACAATTATGAGCTACTGACTGATATCATAGATATGGATAAGTCGGAAGCATATAAGGACTATGACTTTTCGGATGAGAACACGCTTATCCTGAAAACCGGTGAAGAGCCGATGGTTTCGGGACCTCTTAAACTCGGTACACAGATAAGCGACGCGCTTGTTCTTCAATACTATGAAGAGAGTAATCCCGTAAAGGCGGCGTTCGGTAACGAGTTATCCGAAAAGGAATGGCAGGATATTTCCGAGATTAAGGATGTTTACGGTGACGTACTGTTTACTTCTCCCATGATAGCAGTAAATGTAGCAAATCCTCTGATAAAAGAGATTTATTCGGAGATGAATACAAAAAATCGGCTTTTTACATTTCTTTGCGGTCACGATTCCAATATTTGCAGCGTGCTTGCAGCGCTGGGCGTAAAAGACTATGAGCTTGAGGATTCTGTTGAAAGTACGACGCCAATAGGATGTAAGCTTGTTTTTTCCAAATGGGTAAGTAAAACAGGCAGGTCTTACTGGTCAGTAGACCTGGTCTATCAATCGTATGATCAGCTGAGGGAACAGCCTCTGCTTGATCTTGAAAATACTCCAATGGTCTGTCATTTGAGCTTCAAAGGGATAAAACAGAACAAAGACGGATTATATAAAAACAAAGCGATAAAGAAGATTTTTGAAAACGCCATGAAAGAATATGATTCTCTTTTGGAAAAGTATTCCGGATCGTGACTTTATAGAAAATACATACAGGAAGCGTGTGGGAAACACTTTGTGAGAATTGTTGAGGGTTAAATATGGACTGTCCGTACGCAAAAAAGTGCGGGGGCTGTGATTACAGCAACCTGCCTTATGAAGAACAGCTAAAGAAAAAAGAGAGAAGGATCCGGGAGTTATTAGGCGGATTTGCAAAGCCGGAGCCAATCATAAAAGCGGAAAATCCGGAGCATTACAGGAACAAGGTTCACGGGATATTCGGAAAGGACAAAAAAGGGAATGTTTTTACCGGAATCTATGAAGAGAGAAGCCATAATATCGTTCCCGTAAAAGAGTGTGCTATAGAGGATGAAAAGGCGACAGCCATTTTAAAAACTCTTTGTGAGCTTGCCGGACAGTTTAAGCTATGGGTGTATGATGAGGATAAAAGAACAGGGTTGCTTCGACATGCCCTGATACGTGTCGGTCGTAAAACCGGAGAGATAATGCTGGTACTGGTACTCTCAGGTCCTGTCATGCCTTCGAAGAACAATTTCATCAAAGAGCTGAGACTTAAACATCCCGAGATCACGACCATTGTGCTG
Organism: Lachnospiraceae bacterium; assembly: GCA_016290905.1. GTDB lineage: Bacteria > Bacillota > Clostridia > Lachnospirales > Lachnospiraceae > RUG11977. The sequence continues at coordinate 28,661 of JAEEVO010000019.1, forward strand.
AACATAAATAATAAACGTACAAGTATGGTACTCGGAGACAGGAATATTGTCGAGTATGGGAAAGGATATATTGAGGATGAACTGTGCGGACAAAGGTTCCGTATATCACCGTCTTCGTTTTATCAGATAAATTCGGAACAGACGGAGCTTTTATATGGTAAGGCTATAGAATATGCACAGCTTACCGGTAAGGAGCGGGTGATAGATGCATATTGCGGCATAGGAACCATCGGGATATGTGCAGCTTCAAAAGCGGCAGAAATATCGGGAGTGGAATTAAACAGGGATGCAGTTAGGGATGCAATTAATAATGCAAAGCTGAACGGGATCAGGAATATCAGATTCGTAAATGACGATGCCGGCAGATATATGGTCAGGATGGCTGAAAATAAGGAAAAGGCTGATGTTGTATTTATGGATCCTCCACGCAGCGGAAGCACTCCCGAGTTTATAGATTCGGTAAACCGATTAAAGCCGGAACGCGTGGTTTACATATCCTGCGACCCCGAAACCTTGAAACGGGATCTTGGTCTTTTTGTTAAAAAAGGCTGGAAAGTACAAAAGATACAGCCGGTTGACATGTTCCCGAATACTAAGCATGTGGAAAGCTGTGTGCTCCTCGAGCGTGTGAGCAACCGAAAAGCAGATTCCTATGTGAAACTGAACGTGAAGATGGAGGATTACTATCGGATCAAAGATGCAGAAGGTGGTGAAGCGGATGGATAAAGAAAGTATTATATATGATACTGCAACAATAAGTGATATTCCGGAACTTGTAAGGCTTAGAATTCTATACATGATAGACGATTTTGGCTCCCTTACCAATGAAGAAAGAGAAGGTATGGAAAAACAGCTTCCGGGATATTTTGAGAGAGAACTCGGGAAAAAGCTGATTGCGTTTGTAGCAAGAGCAGAGGACAGGCTTGTTGCTGCTGCTTATCTGTTGATTATCGAGAAGCCGGCAAATCTATTTTTTCTAAATGGATTGGATTCAGAAGTTCTAAGCGTATACACAGAAGAAGAATACCGTGGTAAAGGAATCTGTACGAGCCTTATGAGCAATATGATTGAATATGCCAGAGAGCATCAGATATGCCGCATTGATCTGGTAGCAACGGATGAAGGATATCCTATATATAAAAAACTGGGGTTTGAAGATAAGGTTCAGAAGTATACAGATATGCGATTGATATTATAATATGGAATAGTATTCCGGAATGAAAGTGAAATGAGTAGCACATGAGTCTGCAGGCATTGGGGGAAATCCTGATGTTTCTGCAGGCTTTTTTGTTTGCAGAAAAAAAGAATAACGAATATAATAAACATGACATACAGTTGTCGTGTTAGGCTTGCTATGATATATACGGAATGGGAGAGATTATGAAAATAGACAGGCTGATCGGAATATTGTCAATCTTACTGCAGGAAGAAAAGACAACGGCTCCTGAACTGGCGGAAAGGTTTGAAGTATCCCGCAGGACGATAAATCGGGATATTGAGGATCTTTGTAAGGCAGGAATTCCCATAATGACTACGCAAGGTACCGGTGGTGGTATCAGCATTATGGACGGATATCGTATGGACAGGACAATCCTGACATCAAAGGATATGCAGATGATACTTGCGGGACTTCGCAGTCTGGACAGTGTAAGCGGAAGCAGTTACTATGGCCAGCTAATGGAGAAAATCCAGACCGGATCGTCAGAGTTTATCAGTGGCAGGGACTCCATGCTGATCGATCTGTCCTCATGGTATAAGGGCTCTCTTGCCCCAAAGATTGAGGTGATTCAGAGAGCAATAGAGAACAGGCATCTTATACAGTTTGAATATTATGCGCCATCCGGAGAGAGCGACAGAAGGATAGAACCATATTATTTGGTTTTCCAATGGTCAAGCTGGTATGTATGGGGCTGGTGCTTAGAACGCAAGGATTACAGGCTTTTCAAACTGAACCGTATGGATCGGGTTGCTGAAACTGATAAGGAATTTGCTTGCCGGAATGCACCTATGCCTGATCTGTCGAATGAGAAGATCTTTCCGGGCGGTATAAAAGTAAAGGCTCTTTTTACACCGGATATGAAGTGGCGGCTGGTTGAAGAATTCGGACCGCATTGTTTTTCTGAAACCGATGATGGGAGGCTGCTCTTTACGGCAGATTATACAGATATGGAGAACCTTGTGACATGGCTCATGACCTTTGGGGCAAAGACCGAGGTGCTAGAGCCGGCAGAAGCGCGGGATATTATCCGCAGGAATGCTGAAGAAACATTAATAATATATGGAGGACTAGCATAATGAGATTAGATGGTTTCGGTTTATTGGTCGAGGACATGGGAAAGATGATCCGTTTTTACAGGGATGTACTTGGATTCGAGATTAAGGAAGAAGAGAACACGTCTAATGTTTACCTTGTGAAGGACGGAACATTATTTCTGCTTTATGGCAGGAAAGATTTTGAGAAGATGACAAACCGGAGATATGAGTATATCAAGGGACTGAACGGTCATTTTGAAATAGCGCTGTATGTGGATACATTCGAAGCGGTGGATGAGGCATATAGGAAGGCCGTAGAAAATGGTGCGACATCTGTGCTTGAGCCGGAGCTTGAGCCTTGGGGACAGAGAACCTGCTATATCGCTGATCCGGAAGGAAACCTGATTGAGATCGGTTCCTGGAATAAGCCTTATGAAGAGAAGGATCTGACGGAGGGATAAAAGGTATGGCGTTTGATTATAAGAAGGAATATAAAGAATTCTATATGCCGAAGGGTACGCCCTCTATCGTCACCGTTCCGAAGATGAATTATATTGCAGTTAGGGGCAGCGGCAATCCGAATGATGAATATGGAGAATATAAACATGCCATAGGTCTTTTGTATGGGATCGCTTTTACCATCAAGATGAGTAAGAAGGGCGATCATCAGATCGATGGATACTTTGATTATGTGGTGCCGCCGCTGGAAGGGTTCTGGTGGCAAGACGGTGTGGTCGGAGTAGATTATGCCAATAAAGATTCTTTTCGGTGGATCTCCGTCATCCGCCTGCCTGACTTTGTAACGAAAGAAGATTTTGACTGGGCTGTCATGGAAGCAACGGCAAAGAAGAAGCAGGATTTCTCAAAGGTCGAATTCTTTACGTATGATGAAGGTATGTGCGTACAGTGTATGCATGTCGGGGCTTATGACGATGAGCCCGCTACAGTAGAGGCGATGCACAGATTTATGGAAGAACAGGGGTATATGCTTGATATTACAGATAAGAGAATGCATCACGAAATATATCTGAGCGATGCCAGGAAGGTTGCACCGGAGAAGTTGAAAACTGTTATCAGGCATCCAATAAAAGTGAAGGGGTGATTGTATGGAGTACATCAGAGTTACAAACGATAATCTGGAAAAGGAGCACATATGCTGTGCTATTTCCAATAATAAGGACGTACAGGTTTCTTCCAAGAAGGCCTGGCTGGCAGACAGATTTGATGAGGGGCTTGTTTTTCTCAAGAGCGCAGAGCGAGGGAAGTGTTTTATTGAGTATATTCCGGCTGAGAATGCGTGGGTTCCGATCAATGCCGATGGATATATGTACATTGACTGTCTATGGGTGTCCGGTTCTTTCAAGGGACATGGGTACGGGGCGGAATTATTGGATGCCTGCATCGAAGATAGTAAAGAAAAGGGAAAGAAAGGACTGTGTATACTGGCGGCGGCAAAGAAGAAGCCTTTCCTTGCTGATCCAAAGTTCCTGAAATATAAGGGATTTACCGTATGCGATGAGGCGGACAATGGCATTCAGTTGTGGTTCTTGCCATTTGGAGAGGAAGCAGAAATGCCGAAGTTCAAAGAATGTGCAAAGCATCCTCACATAGAGGAACGAGGATATGTGCTGTATTACACCAGCCAATGTCCGTTTAATGCGAAGTATGTTCCAGTGCTAGAGCAGACTGCCAGAGAAAATGATATACCGTTCCATGCGGTACATATCGCAAACAGAGAAGAGGCGCAGAAGGCGCCGACTCCGATCACAAACTATGCGCTGTTTCATGACGGAGAGTATATTACGAATGAGCAAATGAACGATATAAAATTCCTGAAACTAGCGGCTCTTCGTTAGTTTGTGTGGGTATATAAAACGCTATAACCCCTGTAAATATTGAAAAAGCATACATTTTCCTGTACGATTTTTTTTGCGGAAAAAATCTATGTAAGTGTGGAGGATGTTTTGTGAATCTTCCGCCCGGCGAGACTAACGAATCGGAAAACCGGCCTTCAGATTCCGGAAGAAAAAGGATATAATAGAGTATATCTTACCTGCGGGAATACCGTTTCAAGGAGGACAGAGCATGAACAGAAGCATACTTATCATTGCTGAGGCCGAGGGCTTCATAATCAAGGGACTCGAGGCAAAGCTTAAAGGCATAGGCATGGAGTCCTCTTTTGCGCCTTTTAAGCTCAAAGAGCTTGAAGACGACAGCAGATGCAGGGATGCAAAGCTCCTGATCCTGTTTACGGATGAAACGGTGAAGGATAAGAGCGACCTGCTCATATTTATCGGTGAGCAGTGCGCAGTCGGAAATACAAGGATCATTGTTGTCGGGACAAAGGAAGAGTTTGAAAGTGTTGAGAGGCATGTTACGAAAAGCCTTATCTTTAAGTTCTTTAACAGGCCCCTTGAGATGGACAGGCTGCTTGATGCCGTAGAGGATCATATGCTGGAGGAGGAAAAGCAGGCTAAAAGAAAAAGCATCCTGGTCGTTGATGATGACGTGGCTTATATGAGCATGATTTCAGACTGGCTTAAGGACAGCTACCGCATATCCCTTGCAAACTCCGGGATGCAGGCGATCACCTGGCTTGCCACAAATCACGCCGATCTCATCCTGCTTGACTATGAAATGCCGATAACGAGCGGCCCGCAGGTGCTTGAAATGATAAGGTCGGAGGAAAGGACAAGAGATATCCCGGTCATGTTCCTTACGGGGAAGGGGGACAGGGAAAGCATAATGAAGGTGCTTTCTTTAAAGCCTGCCGGATATCTCCTTAAAACCATCGATAAATCGGGACTGCGTGACAGCATCGAAAAGTATTTTGCTCGGTAAGCGCAGGCTACGGAGGAAACGGGCTTTGAAAGATCATTCGGACATTTCCAAAAGAAACGGAATATTGCGCGCGGGATGTATCTTTGCGGGGATCGCCGTAAATCTCCTGCTGTCATTTCTTTCGGGAAGGTTAGATCTCCCGCTTTATCTTGACACGACCGGAACTATCCTTGTCTCAATTACAGGCGGCCTGCTGCCGGGCATAATCACTGCGGTGCTTTCCAACACGCTATATATGCTCATTAATCATGACGTGGTTTATTTTGGAGTGGTAAACGCGCTTGTTGCCATTTACGCTGCCTGGGCTGCGTGGAAGAGGGAGCGGTTCGATCTCTTCACTATCATAAAGTTTACGATCGCGGCGGGATTTATCAGCGGCATTATAAGCGGGCTCATCCAATGGGGCCTGTTCGGCGGGCCGCAGCTGCCTTATATGACCGCTTCGATCGAAAGACTTTCGTCCGGGACGGCTGTTTTCCGACTTCCGGTATTTCTTGTCTTAAACAGTCTTTTCAACATGGTGGACAAGGGGATCTCACTTTTGCTGGCTCTTCTTGTCCTTTGTTTTATTCCCGGAACCGTTAAGGAAATGATCAGAGCCGGCGGCTGGAGGCAGCATCCCCTGTCAGCGGAGGAGCTTTCCGCGATCCATTCCTGGGGCAGGGACATCGGCCGTTCGGTAAGGAAAAGAATGGCATACATGCTCATAACCGTGTCTGTCCTGATCGTCGTAGTGACCGGAATGATCGGGATCCGTCTGTATTTCGAGAAGGAAAAGGAAGAGAAGACCGAAACTGCCATAAATACGGCAAAGATGGCTGCGGAGCTTATTGACGCGGAGAAGGTTGACGAGTATATCGAAAAAGGCAGGGCAGCGGACGGATATGCCGAAACGGAGCGGCTGCTCTATAAGCTCAGGGACAGCGCGGCCGGAGTGGAATATCTTTATGCGGTCAAGATAAAGGAGGATGGCTGCTATTTCGTATTTGACCTCGCGACGGAGGATGTGGAGCCATATGAGCCGGGCGAACGGATCGATTTTGAGGAGGCCTTTGAGCCCTATCTTCCGGCCCTCTTTTCGGGCGAGGAGATAGAGCCGATAGAATCGAATGATATTTCCGGCTGGGTCATGACCGCCTATTACCCGGTAAGGGATAAGGACGGAAACTGTGCCTGCTATGCCGGCGCAGATGTATCGCTTGCATATATGGCGGACTATCTGGGAATTTTCGCCCTGCGGGTAGGCGTTATACTTGCGGGTTTCTTCATACTGCTTCTTGCTTATGAAATGTGGACGGCTGATACCTTTTTCGTTTATCCGATAAGCAGCATTGCGCTCTGTGCGGAGAATTTCATAAGTTCCGACGACGACTGGGAAAAGCTTGATGAAAATGTTGATAAGATCAAGTCACTTGAGATACGTACCGGGGATGAGGTCGAGAAGCTCTATATGGCGATCGGGGATATGGCGGAGAACCAGAGGGAGCAGATCCGCAGCATGGCTGAACGGAACCGGATCCTTGTGGACAGCGAGGAGAAGCTCAAGGAGCAGATGGAGATCATTTCTACGATCGCAAATATCTATAATTCCATGTATGAGCTGGATCTTTCAAACAACACCTTCAGGGAGCTCAGAGCAGGCTATGCCTCAACGGAAAGCCTGGAAAAGGCCGAACAGCTTGATCTTCAGCAGATCGTGAATATAATGATCCGCAAAACCGTAGATGAATCCTGCATAGATGATGATCTGCGGGCAGCAACAGATCTTTCGACTATCAACGAGCGGATGCGCGAAGAAGATGTCTGGACCAGGGAGGTCCTGAACAGGGGAGGGCAATGGAAACGCGGAAGGATCATAGTGTCAAACAGGGATCAGGACGGAAGGATCACCCGTATCTTATGGGTTACCGAGGATATTGACAAGGAGAGAAAGGAACGCGAGCGTCTTATTGATATGTCGGAACGGGCAATGGCGGCAAGCGAGGCCAAATCTTCTTTCCTCTCGAATATGTCCCATGAGATAAGGACTCCGATCAATGCGGTGCTGGGAATGAATGAAATGATCCTGAGGGAGAGCGGCGAGGAAAATGTGCTGGAATATGCCGAGAGCATCCGCACAGCCGGAAACACGCTTCTCGGGCTTGTCAACGATATCCTTGATTTTTCGAAGATCGAGGCCGGAAAGATGGAGATCATTCCGGTGGAATATGACCTGTCCTCGGTGATAAACGATCTTGTAAACATGATCCAGATGAAGACTGATGCCAAAGGACTGGAACTGAGGCTTGACATAGGCAGGGATATCCCCAAGCTTCTGTACGGCGATGAGGTGCGGATAAAGCAGGTAGTTACAAATCTTCTGACCAATGCCGTGAAGTATACGGAAAAGGGCAGCGTCACTTTTCATGCCTCTTATGAAAAGATACCTGACGATGGGGAAAACATCTTCCTGATCATTTCGGTTGAGGATACGGGGATAGGCATAAAACCGGAGGATATGACAAAGCTCTTCTCGGAGTTTGAGAGGATCGAGGAAGAGCGCAACCGAAATGTAGAGGGGACGGGGCTTGGAATGAACATCACAAAGCGGCTGCTTGAGATGATGGATACCTCCCTTCAGGTTAAGAGCGTTTACGGAGAAGGTTCTGCCTTCTCTTTCCGGCTGAAGCAGAAGGTCACAGGCTGGGAGGAGATCGGAGACTACGAGGCCTCCTATCGCGCGTCGCTGTCCTCCAGGAAGAAATACAGGGAGAAGTTTACTGCGCCTGAGGCGATGATCCTTGTTGCCGATGATACGGAGACCAATCTTACAGTGTTCGGGAATCTCCTTAAGAGGACTCTTGTGAAGATCGATACGGCACAGAGCGGTGATGAATGCCTTAAACTATCTCGTGATAAAAAGTATGATCTGATCTTTATAGACCATATGATGCCTGAAAAGGACGGGATACAGACCCTTCACGAGCTGCGGGGGGAGGAAGCCAATCCGAATACCGGCACACCGGCTGTCTGCCTTACCGCAAACGCCATATCCGGGGCAAGAGAGAGATATCTTTCAGAGGGCTTTGATGATTACCTTACAAAGCCTATAGATACCGGCAGGCTGGAGGATATGCTCATAGAGTATCTGCCGGAGGAAAAGGTGACGATATCAGGGGATGACGCAGATCAGGATACCGCCGAAAAGGAAGAGGAGCCGCTTCCCGAATGGCTCCTTGGCCGCGAAGGCCTTGACACGGAAGCAGGTGTAAAAAACAGCGGAGGGACGTCGGAGTACCTTACCGTGCTCGAAGGCTTTTATGCTGCGATCAGTGCCAAGGCGGAAGAGATAGAAAGCTATTACAGGCAGGGAGACATAAAGAACTACACGATCAAGGTGCATGCGCTTAAGTCATCCGCAAGGATCATAGGAGCCGTAGAGCTTTCCGCTAAGGCGGGGCGTTTGGAGGATGCCGGAAATGAAAACAACACGGATTACATCAAAGAGCATACGGATGACCTGCTGAAGCAGTATCGGTCCTACATCGAAATACTGTCGCCTGTTGCCGAAAAATCGGAGGATCAGCCGGAGATTCCGCCGTATATGCTGGCGGATGCTTATGCCGCGCTTTCGGAAACAGCGGAGGTCATGGATTTTGATACTGCCCGGATGATAATGGAATCCATACAGGAATACAGGCTTCCGTCGGAGGACGAAAAACGCTTTGGGGAAATACGGGCAAAGCTCTCCCAAATGGACTGGGACGGGATCAAAGAAATACTGAAGAGCTGAATGGAACTGCTGGCGGATGCGGATAATCGCAGAGCCGGGGCGGCTTAAGGCATTGTGGATATCTCACATGGAGTAGTGACAGCGGCTGTTCCTTGGGCGAGACATAAATCACGCTTCACGAAAGAGTTCGAGGAACTTGCAACATGGCTTACGGCTTCAGGAACATGGGCAACATGCTTGATATGATCATGCTCCGTTGTTCTGATATAGAAGTCCGACTAGCTAACGGATAGGAGTGGGAGCATATCGAGATTACGATTGATGCAGATACTACAGAATAAAGGATTCTGAGAAGGTGGAAGGCTGCATGAGAAATTTTAAACAGTGGCGATAATCCTATGAGGGGATGTCGCCACTGTTTCTTG
>JAEEVO010000095.1 GCA_016290905.1 Lachnospiraceae bacterium
CAAATGACCTCTTCCTGAAGCTGGAGTCCGCTGCGCTGAACCCCGAATACTCCTTCGGTGAGAAGATGAAGGTAGCAGGACTGAATACCCTGATCGGTATGGGTACCGTGTTCGTGGTCCTGATCATCATCATCTGCGTCATCAGCCTTCTGGGCATCGTTCCGAAGCTCCAGGAGAGAGCGGAAGCGAAGAAAGCGGAGAAGAACGCGACTGTGAACGGTATCGACAAGGCAGTGGATCAGATCATTGCCCAGGAGACCACCGCAGCAGAGGAAGAAGACGATACTGAACTCGTGGCTGTGATCGCAGCAGCCATCGCAGCATACGAGGGTGCTACCGGAACCGACGGTTTTGTCGTTCGCAGCGTCCGTAAGATCAAAAGATAATCATACATTTGGAGGATATCAAAATGAAAAATTATACCATCACCGTGAATGGCAATACTTACGCAGTTACCGTTGAGGAAGGTGCCGGCGCAGGCGTCGCTCCCGTAGCTGCTCCCGCAGCGCCCAAGGCTGCTCCCAAGGCAGCACCCGCAGCTCCTAAGGCTGCAGCACCCGCAGCAGGCGCAGGCTCCGTTAAGGTTGAGGCAGGCGCCGCAGGTAAGGTATTCAAGCTCGAGAAGAAGGTCGGCGATGCCGTTAAGGCAGGTGAGGCCGTTGTCATCATCGAGGCAATGAAGATGGAGATCCCCGTTGTGGCTCCTCAGGACGGCACTGTTGCCAGCATTGATGTTGCAGTAGGCGACGCAATCGAGGCAGGGGCAGTTCTTGCGACTCTGAACTGATGAGATGACACGAAACTACCCTTAGGAGGTTAACAAATGAGTTACGTCGGATCTACGCTGAGCAATCTGATCCATCAGACGGCTTTCTTCAATCTGACCTGGGGAAACTACCTGATGATCGCAGTTGCCTGCTTTTTCCTGTACTTAGCAATTCGTCATCAATATGAGCCTTTGCTTCTTGTTCCCATCGCGTTCGGAATGCTGCTGGTAAACATTTACCCGGACATCATTCTGAGCAGCGAAGTGGCAAACAACGGCCAGGGCGGATTGCTGTACTACTTCTACGAGCTGGATGAGCTCGCCATCCGGCCTTCCCTGATCTGCCTGGGTGTCGGCGCACAGACGGACTTCGGTCCCCTGATCGCAAACCCCATCAGCTTCCTTTTAGGAGCTGCTGCACAGCTCGGTATTTTCGTTGCTTACCTTCTTGCTATCGTGTTCGGTTTCAACGGAAAAGCAGCTGCAGCCATCTCCATCATCGGTGGTGCTGACGGCCCTACATCTATCTTCCTTGCCGGAAAACTCGGCCAGACAAACCTTATGGGACCTATCGCAGTAGCAGCATATTCATATATGTCACTGGTTCCCATCATCCAGCCGCCTATCATGAAGCTGTTTACTACTGATAAGGAAAGAAAGATCAAGATGACACAGCTTCGTCCGGTTACAAAGCTTGAAAAGATACTTTTCCCTGTAATCATTACAGTTGTTGTAGTACTTATACTTCCGAGTACCGCTCCTCTTATCGGTATGCTTATGCTCGGTAACCTGTTCAGAGAGTGCGGCGTTGTTAAGCAGCTTACTGAGACAGCTTCCAACGCACTTATGTACATCGTAGTTATCTTACTTGGTACTTCCGTTGGTGCATCTACCAGTGCTGAAGCATTCCTTAAGGCAGATACATTAAAGATCGTTGCATTAGGACTTCTTGCATTCGGTTTCGGTACCATGGGCGGTGTGCTTTTAGGAAAGCTCATGTGCGTACTTACACACGGCAAGATCAATCCTTTGATCGGTTCTGCAGGTGTTTCCGCGGTTCCTATGGCAGCACGTGTATCACAGAAGGTCGGATCCGAATACGATCCCACAAACTTCCTGCTCATGCATGCTATGGGACCTAACGTAGCCGGTGTTATCGGTACTGCGGTTGCAGCCGGTGTATTCATGGCTATCTACGGAGTTAAATAATCAATTATTATTAATTTGAAAGGAAAATAAAACAATGGCTGATAAAAGACCGGTAAAAATTACTGAGACCATCCTTCGTGATGCTCATCAGTCTCTTATAGCTACCAGAATGCCTACCGAGCTTATGCTCCCCATCGCTCCTAAGATGGATGAAGTAGGATATCATTCGGTAGAGTGCTGGGGCGGTGCTACATTTGATGCCTGCCTTAGATTCTTAAAGGAAGATCCCTGGGAGAGACTTAGAAAGCTTAAGAGCTGTTTCAAGAAGACAAAGCTTCAGATGCTTTTCCGTGGACAGAATATCTTAGGTTATAACCACTATGCAGATGACGTAGTTGAGTATTTCGCTCAGAAGTCAGTTGCAAACGGTATCGATATCGTAAGAATTTTCGACTGCTTAAATGACCTTCGTAACCTTGAGACAGCTGTTAAGGCTACCAAGAAGGAAGGCGGACATGCTCAGATCGCTCTTTCATACACATTAGGTGATGCTTACACCTTAGAGTACTGGGAGAAGACAGCAAAGCAGATCGAAGAGCTTGGCGCTGATTCAATCTGTATAAAGGATATGGCAGGTCTGTTGGTTCCTTATGAGGCAACAAGACTTGTTACAGCTCTCAAGAAGGGCTCAAAGCTTCCCATCCAGTTACATACACATTACACCTCAGGTGTAGCTTCGATGACATACATGAAGGCTGTTGAAGCAGGCTGCGATATCATCGATACCGCTATGTCACCTCTTTCAATGGGTACTTCACAGCCCGCTACCGAGGTTATGGTAGAGACCTTCCGCGGTACAGAGTATGATACGGGACTTGACCAGAACCTGCTTGCAGAGATCGCTGCTTACTTCGCTCCTTACAGAGAGGAGTGCTTAAAGAACGGTCTTCTTAATCCCAAGGTTATGGGCGTTAATATTAAGACTCTTCAGTATCAGGTTCCCGGCGGTATGCTTTCCAACCTCGTTTCACAGCTTAAGGAAGCACATGCTGAAGATAAATTTGAGGCAGTGCTCGAGGAAGTTCCCCGTGTTCGTAAAGACTTCGGTGAGCCTCCGCTGGTTACACCTTCAAGCCAGATCGTCGGTACTCAGGCAGTTCTTAACGTTCTTCAGGGTGAGAGATACAAGATGGTTACAAAAGAGTCCAAGAAGATCCTTTCAGGTGAATTCGGACAGACTATCAAGCCTTTCAATAAGGAAGTTCAGAAGAAGTGCATCGGCGATGTAAAGCCCATCACCTGCCGTCCCGCAGATCTTATCAAGCCTCAGCTTGAAAAGTACAGAGAGGAATGTAAGGAATGGATCCAACAGGATGAAGATGTTCTTTCATACGCACTGTTCCCTCAGGTTGCTACCGATTTCTTTAAATATCGTCAGGCACAGCAGAAGGGTGTTGACGTAGCAGCAGCAGATACAGCTAACAAGGCATATCCTGTCTGAAAAAAAAAAGAAAATAAAAAAGATATTTTACGCCGGTCTTTTGACCGGCGTTTTTTTTACGGAGAATTTCAGCTTATACGGATGAAAAACCGATAAAACAAAACAGAAGATGCAAAGCATCGACTAAGATTATTAATAAAGTATTAAATAATAGTGGCAGGAAATATGTATATATGGTATAATAAGGTGACTTTGACTAAAATGTTACCGTGGAAACGCTGAAGGCGTTTTTGAGGGTATATTAACGTAACATGCAGATGCATTAAAATGTGAGGTTTTTTATGGCAAAACAGACAGAAGCTAAAGAAAAAGGTTTTGGTTCAAAACTCGGATTTGTACTTGCTGCGGCAGGTTCGGCAGTAGGGCTTGGAAACATATGGCGTTTCCCATATCTTGCGGCAAAATACGGAGGAGGCTTTTTCCTGATCATTTATATAATACTTGCAGTGACTTTCGGATTCACGCTTATGCTTACAGAGATAGCGATAGGCAGGCGTACCGGGAAAAGCGTTATAGGTGCTTACCGCTCAATCGATAAAAGATTTGGTTTTCTGGGATGGCTGGCAGCACTTGTTCCTGTGATAATCACTCCGTATTATTGTGTTATCGGCGGATGGGTACTGAAATATCTTGTCACGTTTATCTCAGGAGAGGGAGAAACTTCGGCAGGCGACGGTTCTTTTTTTACCGGCTTCATAGGCGAAGTAGGACAGCCCACAGGCTTCTTCTTTATATTCCTGGGAATCACCGCTGTTGTTGTAATGTTTGGAGTTAAAAAGGGTATCGAACGTATCAGCAAACTGATGATGCCGGTACTTGTCGTACTGACCATAGGTATAGCAATCTATACAATGACGCTAAAAGGCTCAGGAGAGGGACTTAAATACTATCTTCTCCCTGATCTGAGCGGTTTCACATTCGGAATGTTCCTTAAAACAATAGCAGCGGCAATGGGACAGTTATTCTATTCCATGTCCATAGCAATGGGAATACTGGTTACATACGGGTCTTATATGAGAAAAGAAGATTCCCTTGAACATTCCGTAAGACAGATTGAACTGTTTGATACGGCTATAGCCGTATTGGCAGGATTGATCATCGTTCCGGCTGTATTTGTATTCTCAGGAGGAGATAAAGCAGCTCTGGATGCAGGTCCGGGTCTTATGTTCATAACTCTTCCCAAAGTATTTGATTCCATGGCCGGAGGTCAGATCATCGGTACGGCATTCTTTGTACTGGTAGCTCTTGCCGCCCTGACTTCATCGATATCACTTATGGAAACGGTTGTTTCGATCATCATGGAGAAATTCCGTCTGCGTCGTATTCAAGCCTGTCTCATTACGTTCGGGATATGTCTGGTACTCGGAATGCTTTCGGTACTCGGTTACAGCGCATGGGATTCGGTAAAACTTTTCGGCATGCAGTTACTTGACTTCTTTGATTTTATCAGCAACAACCTGATGATGCCGGTAGTGGCGATGTTAACCTGTATCCTTATCGGGTGGATAGCAAAGACAGATTACATTGAAATGGAAGTACTTGAGAGCCAGAAGAAATTCGGAAGCCGCGGACTTGTAAACGTTATGCTGCGTTTTGTATGTATCGTCTGCATGATCATAATACTTGTTACTCCGTTTGTAACGGAAATATGATACCAAGTGAGAAAGTCAAAAAGCCGTTCAAGCTTGCTTGAGAAGGCTTTGAGACTTTCGAACGCCCAAACACCGAGAAGAAACGATTTTCTTAAAGAAAATCGTGGGATTCGAGGTGTTTGCAGGATTGCGGGAGCTGCATGCAGCGGAGCAATCCGTGGTATCATATTTGATAAACATTTTTTAACCAAATAAAAGCCGGAGACGTTTTTGGATTGACATTGACGATCCGGATTATAGTAAGGAGAGGGAAAATAAATGGATTACAGAAATATTTTTAAAGAACTGGGATATGATGAAAAAGCTGTAGAAAAAAGGGTACGAGAGTGTTTTGATACAATATATAACGGACCTGAAGGCGTAAGATTCTATGAAAATGTCGGTGATGACATGGGGTATATTACCGATACGGGAAATGACGATGTAAGGACCGAAGGCATGTCATATGCCATGATGGTCTGTGTCCAGATGGACGAAAAAGAGAAGTTTGACCGCATCTGGTCATGGACAAAGAAATACATGTGGATACCCGAAGGCTATAACAGCGGGTACTTCAAGTGGTCCTGCAGCCTCGACGGAACCGTGAGAGGACACGGACCGGCACCCGACGGCGAGGAATATTTCGCCATGGCGCTGTTCTTTGCATCCCACAGATGGGGTGACGGCGAAGGAATATTCAATTATTCTTTTGAAGCAAAAGAAATATTAAAGGCATGCATCCACAACGGAGAAGGAAGCCGGGAGGGCTTCCCGATGTGGGATCATGACAACCATTACATTAAGTTTACCCCGGAGACTGATTTTTCCGATACTTCATATCATCTGCCGCATTTTTACGAGCTGTTCGCGAAATGGGCATATGAAGAGGACAGGGATTTCTGGAAGAAGGCTGCCGGGGCAAGCAGGGAATATATTATAAAGTCCAGCCATCCTGTTACGGGACTGAGCCCCGAATATTCCGATTATGACGGAAAGCCAACGAACTCCGAATGGGCCATAAAATATAATCAGCGGCACGACTGGTTCTTCAGTGACGCCTACAGGACGATAGCCAACATAGCGATGGAATCCTGCTGGTGCGGAGAAAACCCGGCGCTTGCGGAAATAGCCGCTAAGATCCAAAGATTTTTCATTGAGGACCGGAACGGAGTCATGGATGGTATATATGAGATAGACGGTACAATGGTCGAAGAGCATGCAAAGCATAATGTCGGACTGCTTGCAACGAACGCCGAAGGCTCGCTTGCCGTTTTCATGAATACAAAAGCGGATAAGAAAAGTCTTGAATATGCGGAACGCTGTGTGAGAATGTTATGGGATACTCCGATGCAGACCGGCAGGCACAGATACTACGATAACTGCCTATACATGTTTGCGATGCTTGCATTAAGCGGGAATTACAGGATCTGTTAAAACAACGGATCGATCTGACAGAAAAATATGAGGTGCTTATGGATTACTGGATAGTTGTAGTGGATGATGAGGCGTTGAGCCTGACGAACGCGAAAAATCTACTTGATAAAGAAAACATGCGCACAAGCTGTCTCCGCTCGGGACGTGATCTTTTGAAATTCCTTGAAAAAAATTCGCCCGATCTGATATTGCTCGATATAATGATGCCCGAAATGGACGGATTCGAGACGTATAAGGCGTTAAGATGTTTTGAGAATGAAACCGGCAGGTCACACATACCTGTCATCTTCCTTACGGGCGAAAGAGACTATGATATGGAAAGACGGGGGCTTCGGGCCGGAGCTTCTGATTTCATACACAAGCCTTTTAATAAGGATGTTCTGATCAGCCGTATATGTAATACGATAAAAAACAGCAAAACCATTGAAAGCCTTACGGAAGAGGCAACCGTTGACAAGATGACCGGCTTTCTTAACAAGTCCAGCGGAACATCAAGATTATCGGCTTTGTGCAATGATGAATCCGGGACGTTGATAATGCTTGATATAGACAGCTTCAAGCTTGTAAACGATCTTTTCGGACACGATATGGGTGACAGAGTATTAAGGGCGTTCTCGGATATCCTCCGTCATAATACAAGGGAGACAGATGTCATCAGCAGATTCGGCGGCGACGAATTTATAGGCTTTTTTACGAACATGACGGAAGAATCCTCGGTAAAATCGTTAACAAACCGTTTAAACACACAGTTAAGGAACGAAGCAGAGAAGCTTATGGGTGAAGGTTACGGTATCCCGCTCGGTATTTCCGTGGGAGCCGTCATGATCCCGGAACACGGCAGAGACTATGAATCGCTTTTTGCAATGGCAGACAATGCCCTCTATATGGTAAAACAGAATGGAAAACATGGTTATTCCATATATGACAGAACGGAGACCCCGGCAACTGAAGAGAATGGGAGCCTGCTGCAGGAGATTGAAAGGATAACGAAGATAATAGAAGAAAGAAATGATAAGAGCGGCGCACTTATTCTGGGTCGGGAAGCTTTTTCCATAGCATACAGGTGCATCATGCGACTGTATAATCGGTATGGCGGAAAAGTGGCAAAGATAATCATGGAAATAGATCCGGCATCAGATAAAAACTGCGGAAATATCATGGCAGCATCGGAAAGATTCGGTCATATAATCCAGAAGTCGCTCAGAAGCAGTGACCTGATAATGCAGAACAGATCCGATCAGTTTTTTATACTGCTTAATGAGAGAAAGCAGTTTGCTGCGGAAAATGTCATAGAAAGAGTACTTTCTTTGTGGAATGAAAGTGAGTATGCCCCGAATACCGAAATTAGTTATTCATTTGTTTACATGGACTATCCCGAAAAAGGATAAGGGTGATAAATGTGAAAAACCTCAGTAAATATACACTGCGAACGACAGTGATAGGTACGGTTGTTATACTGTTTTTTGTGGGGATCGTACTTATATATTACAATATGATCTATAACGAAAAAAGGGACGGGATAATAAAAGACGGGAAAATGGCGGCAAATCAGTCGGCCGATCAATTCGACAAATATCTCTCCACCAATAAAGATATGATAAAACTTACGGCTTATACGCTTGACAGGATGGTTGCCGAAAAAAAGTCGGATGAGGAAATACATGAATAGCTTGTAGGACAGTCTACGGCTAGAAGGAGTGCTGTGGAAGAAAATTCGACGGGACTGTACGGATATATTAACGTAAGTTTTTTCATCTGTGC
>JAEEVO010000096.1 GCA_016290905.1 Lachnospiraceae bacterium
AGTATGGCATCTCCTCTGTAGAGGAATGCGAGAAAATCTGCAAGGATGCAGGTCTTGATGTTTACGCAATGGTAAAGAAGATCCAGCCTATCTGCTTTGAGAACGCTTGCTGGGCTTACACAGTTGGTGCAGCTATCGCAATCAAGAAGGGCGCTAAGCGTGCAGCTGATGCAGCTGCAGCTATCGGAGAGGGCCTTCAGGCTTTCTGTATCCCCGGTTCTGTTGCAGATCATCGTAAGGTTGGTCTTGGACATGGTAACCTTGGCAAGATGCTCCTTGAGGAAGAGACTGACTGTTTCTGCTTCTTAGCAGGTCATGAGTCATTCGCAGCAGCTGAGGGCGCTATCGGTATCGCTGAAAAGGCTAACCGTGTTCGTAAGAAGCCCCTTAGAGTTATCCTTAACGGTTTAGGAAAGGATGCTGCCCAGATCATTTCACGTATCAACGGATTCACATTTGTAGAGACTCAGATGGATTACTTCAGCGGCGAAGTTAAAGAGATCAGCCGTAAGTCATATTCTAACGGACCTCGTGCTAAGGTTAACTGCTACGGTGCAGATGACGTTACAGAGGGCGTAGCTATCATGTGGAAGGAAGGCGTTGACGTTTCCATCACAGGTAACTCAACCAATCCTACCCGCTTCCAGCATCCCGTTGCTGGTACCTACAAGAAGGAATGCAACGAGAAGGGTAAGAAGTACTTCTCAGTAGCATCGGGCGGCGGCACAGGCCGTACACTTCATCCCGATAACATGGCTGCAGGTCCTGCATCATACGGTATGACCGATACCATGGGACGTATGCATTCAGACGCTCAGTTCGCTGGGTCTTCATCAGTTCCCGCTCACGTTGAGATGATGGGTCTTATCGGTATGGGTAACAACCCCATGGTTGGTGCTACAGTTTCTGTTGCAGTTGCAGTTCAGGAAGCTTTCGATAACGGAAAGTGCTGATAAAAAACTTTAAACAGCTTTATATGCCCTTCGCCTGTTATGGTGGAGGGCTTTTATATTTCAGGTTTTTTACTTGCATACCGGCAGGTTAGGTGCTATAATATTTAGTGGTGTATTATGTGCTTTTTTGGGAAAATTCAGTACATAACAGGAAATATAACAAAACAGAAGATGCGGAGCATCGTTTTGTTACCGAGGAAACGCTGAAGGCGTTTTCGAGGTGACTTTGACAATATAGGAGGACACGATCATGCCGTTTATCGATTCCAAGATCACATGTGAAGTAAGTTCGGAAAAGAAGGAGGCTTTAAAGAGCGAACTCGGTAAGCTGATGTCGACACTTAACAAGAGTGAGACATATCTTATGGTGGGTATAGAGGACAAATACGATCTCTGGTTTGGAGGGAAAAAGCTTGAAAAGGGAGCTTATGTATCGGTAAGCCTTTTTGGAAATGCACCCTCAAAGAATTTTGATAAGATGACAGGCCAGATATGTGATGTGTACAGTAAGCTTCTCGGTATTCCCGGAAATGCGGTTTATGTAACATATCATCCGATAAGCGACTGGGGCTGGAACGGAAGCAATTTCTGATAAGAGGTCAAAATGGAAGAAATACGTGTAAAAACTACCGATATCATTTGTATCGGCATGGCTTTGGTCGATTCCATAATAAAAGGCTTTGATCCGGAACCTGTATCGGCATCGGGATTTACAGCCGTATCAGGTACTCTTAACGTTGGGGGAGAAGCCGTGAACGAAGCCTCCGCTGCCGCAAAGCTCGGTATGAAAACCGCGATATTGTGTACGCTCGGCAGGGATACGGCAGGCGATATGATAACGGATAGCCTGAAAAAAGACGGTGTTGATACGGGACTGATCATCAGGGATCCTGAACATGCAACACCTGTAACAACAATGTTTGTAAATGATGACGGAACCAGGAAGTCGATCACCAACAGGGCTCACCGTCACAATTTTCATCCGGAGAATCATAAGGAAGCGATAAAAAAAGCAAGGGCGATAATACTTGGTTCCATTTTCAGGGCTCCGTTTGATGATCCCGATATCATCATGGATGTACTTTCTTATGCGAAAAAGAACGATGTACTGACATTTGCGGACACAAAGCTGCCGAATTTCAGGAAGCTTACCTTAAACGATATAAAGAATTCTATGCCTTATATGGATTTTATTACGCCCAACGAGGACGAGGCAAAGTTTTTTTCCGGGAAAACCGATCCGGAACAGATGGCGGAAGTCTTTTTAAGTTATGGAGTAAAAAATGTCATAATAAAGCTTGGTGAACACGGATGTCTTTTTAAAAACGAAAACACTATGATAAGGCTTCCGGCCATGGATATCGAAGCCGTTGACGCTACCGGTGCCGGAGACAATTTCGTAGCGGGCTTTGCAACGGCGATACTTAAAGGAAAAGGAACAGACGAAGCGCTGAAGTTTGCAAATGCGTGCGGCGCTGTCTGCACGACCGCGATAGGGGCGGGAACCGCTCTTAAAAGCTATGATCAGGTAGATGATTTCTTAAAAGAGCAATATAAAGGCAGGTAGGAAATGTCGGATAATTCATGTGAGAACTGTATGTACTATGATTATGACGATGAGTTTGAGGAATATTACTGTTCACAGAGCTGTCTGGATGAGGACGATCTGGCAAAAATGGCTCTTGACAGTCATTATCATTGTCCGTTCTACCACGAAGGGAACGAATATACCATAGTTAGAAAACAGATTTAAAGGAGGGCAATATGTTAAACAGATTTTGTAAAAAACCTTTGTATGAGGTCACACGTAAGCTTGCGGATGTAGCAATGGGCAGGGAAAAGGCAGACATGGTTATAAAAAATGTGCTGCTTGTCAATGTATGTACCGCGGAGATACAGGAAGGGATCGATGTAGCTGTTTCCGAAGGAAGGATTGCCCTTGTAGGTGACGCTTCTAACTGCATAGGTGAAAATACAAAAGTTATTGATGCATCGGGACAGTATCTTGCACCAGGCTTCATGGACGGTCATATTCATGTCGAATCGTCAATGGTAGGAGTCGGAGAGTATTCCAGAGCTGTTGTTCCGCACGGCACCACCGCCATTTTCATGGATCCGCACGAAATCTGCAATGTATGCGGTAAAGAAGGCGTAAAAGCCATGATAGATGACGCAAAGCGCACTCCTTTAAAAGCAATATCCAATGCTCCGTCCTGTGTTCCGGCAGTTCCGGGTTTTGAAGATACCGGTTCCGGGATAGGTCCGGATGATATACGTGAGATGATGACATGGGACGGTATCATGGGGCTCGGTGAAATGATGAATTATCCCGGAGTCTTAAACAGTGACGAAAAGGTTCACGCCGAACTGGCAGAAACCCTTAAGTCGGACAATGTTGTTACCGGGCATTATTCCGTTCCCGATACGGGGGCCGGGCTGAATGCATATATTGCTTCTGGCGGACGCTGCTGCCACGAATCTACAAGGGCGGAAGACATATTGGAGAAGATGCGTCACGGAATGTATGCTCAGATGCGTTACGGCAGTGCATGGCATGATCTTCCTGTGGTTGTTAAGGCTGTCCTTGATAATAAGATTGATGACAGGTACTGCTGCCTTATATCAGATGACGTTCATCCGGATACCCTTTTGAGCGACGGCCATCTTGATAATATCCTGAGACTGGCGATAAGCGAGGGCGTTGATCCGATAAAGGCAATCCAGTATGTAACCATAAATACAGCCACTTGTTACCGCATGGAACACGAGCTCGGAAGCATTACTCCCGGCAGATGTGCTGACATGGTGCTTTTCAAGGATTTAAAGGATATCAGGATTGACTGTACGATAATTGACGGCGAGATAGTTGCTGAGGACGGAAAGCTTATTGTGCCCCTGGATAAAGCGGCTTTTCCTGCAAACGTATTTAATACAATGCATGTCGGAACAAAGATAACTCCGGATTCGTTCATCCTTAAAGCACCTTCGGACAAGCCTCAGAACGGAAAGGTTAAGGCCCGCATTATCGAGTGCATCCCCAATAAGGTATGGACTGAGGAAAACTTCGAGGAATTAATTGTTAACGACGGTGTGGTTTCGGCACCCGCAGATTCCGACATACTGAAAATGGCCGTCTTTGAGCGTCATCATGAGACAGGCACAAAGGGCATCGGCTTTGTAAGAGGCTTCGGAAAGCTTAAAGGCGCCATGGCACAGACAATATCACACGATGCCCACAACCTTCTCGTTGCGGGAACAAATGACGAGGATATGGCACTGGCTGCCAATACGCTTATAGAATGCGGCGGAGGTCTCTGTGCGGTACTTGACGGAAAGGTAATATCCGTACTGCCTCTTCCGATAGCCGGACTCATGAGCGATAAGCCCGTAGAAGAGGTCGCAGAGGGATTAAAGACAATCGGAGAAGCATGGAAGAGCCTCGGATGTTCAATAAATTCGCCGTATATGACTATGGCTCTGGTACCTCTGGCATGCATACCCGCACTACGTCTTACAAACAGAGGCCTTGTCGACTGCAGGACATATACGTTTGTCGACCTGTTTGTATAACAAAACAGAAGATGCGGAGCATCGTTTTGTTACCGAGGAAACGCTGAAGGCGTTTTCGAGGTGACTTTGACCTTAAGGTAACATTGACGAGGGTAGAAGAGGACGGAAAATAATTTCATTAGATTTCACATTTTTATACTTGAAATTTTTTGTAAAATGTAGTAGTGTATAAACGATATTGGGAAAAAATCGGGAGGGAGATTTCTGAATATTTCTTGAATTTTCATTAAATATGTTAAAACATGGACTATATAAAGGGAAAAAGTTATGAACAAGAAGAAAGAATCAGGTAACAAGAGACTTTTTATACTGGGGGTTATCGCAATCTTTGTCGGATGTATCGCATTGGGCTTCGTAGTAATGTCCCTGTTCGCCGGCGGAGATAACGGTGGCGGTGCACTTGAACCGGTAAAGGGTCAGGAGGAAGTAAAGAATCCGGGCGATAATAACAATGATCCGGATACAAAGATTTCCGACGATGATAAAAACAAGAAAGATGAAGTTGTGATCACCGATGAGATGCAGAAGGTTCTTCAGGAAGTTCAGAAGTCCGAGACATTCTGCAACGGCATAACAATTGAAGGCATCGATGTTGCAGGAAAGACAAAGGAGGAGGTAAAGAGCCTACTTGCTCCTTCGGGCGACAATGCAGACAGTAACAAAGAGATCAGTATCAATTTCCAGCTCGGAGAGGAACTTGTACCTCTTAAGACAAAGGGAGTTGTGCTTTCAAGCAATATTGATGATATTCTCGAACAGGCTTACAACATCGGAAGAGTTTCTGACAAAGAGGGAAATGCAGGACTTGCCGACTGTTATAACCAGATACAGGACTTAAAGAGCAACCCTGTAAGCTTTACAATCTCTTCGGAGCTTCCCGAGGATAAGATCAGGACTCTTGTGCATAAAGCTCTCGATTCTTACAACAGGGAGCCCGTAGAGCCCGTGATCACAGGCTTTGATACTGAAAAGCTTGAATTTATTATCGAAGATTCCCAGACAGGTTATGTTATAGATGTTGATAAAACTGCCGATGATGTTATCAAGGCGCTCAAGAACAATGAAAACAAGAGGATAATCCAGGTTGAAGCCGAGATCAAGGAGCCTACCCAGACCTCTGAGTTCTTAAGGTCTTATCTCTGCAAGGTTTCATCGACAACATCGACTACAACTGACAGTTATAACCGTAACACAAACATTGATATCGTCTGCAAGAAGCTTGACGGACTTGTTCTTCAGCCCGGTGAAAAGTGGAGCTTCAACGATTATATCGGTGAACGTACAAAGGAAGCAGGTTTCCTTCAGGCACCCGGAATTTACGACGGAGCTCTCCGTATGGAATACGGCGGAGGTATCTGCCAGGCAAACGCCATGATATTCCACAGCGTAGTTAAGGCAGATCTCCAGGTTGATGTAAGATGCGAGCATTCATGGCCCAGCGATTACGTTCCGATCGGCACCGATGCTACGGTTTCATGGGGTACAAAGGATTTCAAGTTTACAAACAATTCTGATTATCCCATAGCTTTCCATGCATATTACGGCAGCCAGAAGGTTACCGTCGAGATTTACGGACGTCCGCTTCCCGACGAGCAGACAATAAAGTTTGTCGGAGAGACCAATTCACGTACCGCATATACTACCGAATATATTGCCGATCCCACACTTCCTATCGGGAAGAAGGAGACTGACAGGAACGGTCACGACAGGATCACCGCATCGGCTTACAAGGTTTATTACGATAAGGACGGAAAAGAAGTTAAACGCGAGCATGCTTATTCAAGTGATTATTACATGATCACAAAGAAGGTTCGTGTCGGATGTCTTGCAGAAGACGGCGTTACCGTATTCAAGGTAGATAAGAAGACAGGAGAGTTAACTCCTCCCGAAGGATATGTTTCTCCCGAGCCTACACCGGATCCCAACGCTCCTACCGATACGCCTACGGATACTCCGGATAATCCTACTCCTGAGCCTACCGCTGAGCCTACTCCTACGGAAGAGCCCGATAATCCTACTCCGGAGCCCACGGAAGAGCCTACACCTACTCCGTTTGTTCCTTTAGGATAAGCATTTTTAGGGGTAAAGGCATAGTTTTTATAGAAAAAACTTGACAATACGGCTTGTTTAGTCTATAATACCATTGTTTTATAAGGACTCTAACTCAGTTTCACGGCATCTCCGGCCTGTTACTTAGTTAATGCAACTGCATGAGTCGTCAAATAATATTAATTTTGGAGGAAATTATGATTACAAAGGAAAAGAAAGCAGCAATCATTGCTGAGTTCGGAAAGACACCGAACGACACAGGTTCAACACAGGTTCAGGTTGCAATACTTACAGCCAGGATCAACGAATTAACAGAGCACTTAAAGATTCACAAGAAGGATCATCATTCCAGACGTGGTCTTCTCATGATGGTAGGTCAGAGACGTGGTTTACTTGAATACCTCAAAAAGACAGACATTACAGAATATCGTGCTCTTATCGAGAAGCTCGGTCTTAGAAAATAATTTTAAAAGCCTGTCTGGTAGACAGGCTTTTTTTAACGCTTATGACATATCAAGGAACACAGGATTATATCGAAAATGTCTGTACTTCGGGCAGTGTTTACGATATTGACTGTATAAAGCAATTGCTTAAAATCTTAAGATCACCCGAAAAAAGCTTCGGAGTGATCCATGTTGCCGGAACAAACGGAAAGGGATCCGTATCAAGGATGCTCATGCATATTTTAAAATGTGCGGGGTATACTGTAGGCATTTTTAATTCGCCTTTTCTTGAAAAAAGGAACGAATACTTATGCGTAAACGGGACAAATGCTTCCGATGATGAGTATTCCCTTATTGCCGGCATCGTAAAGAATGCTGTTGAGAGAGAAATATCGGGCGGGAAAAGCCTAAAAAGAAGACCGACGGAGTTTGAGTTTTCTTTTGCAATGGCAATGGAGTATTTCAGCCGCAAGGGCTGCGACCTTGCGATAGTCGAATGCGGACTCGGCGGACTTACAGACGCAACAAATGTTTTTAAAGAAACAGTTCTTGACGTTATTACAAATATCGGTCTCGATCATGTAAAGCTTCTGGGAAATACCTTAAAGGATATCGCATACCAGAAATGCGGTATAATATGCAAAAACGGAAGAGTGGTCGCATATCCGTCCGAGGATGAAGCACTTGCTGTTATCAGAAATGAATGCAAGAGAAACGGTGCATCTCTGCAGGTTGCAGTATATAAGGATATAAAAAAGTCTTTAGGAGATGCAGAACTTTCCGAAATAGCACTTAAAGGTGAGTTTCAGAAGCGTAATGCAGCTACGGCTATATGCTGTATGGAAGTTCTTAGAAGTCAAGGCTTTAGAATATCGGATGATGACGTAAAAAACGGACTAAAGTCGGTTGTATGGCCGGGAAGATTTGAGTTTTTGAGAACAAATCCTCTGGTGATAGCTGACGGAGGTCATAATCCCCAGTGTATTTCGGCTCTGAGCGAGTCACTTTGTGAATACGGGATAAAAAAGGCCGTATTTGTGATC
>JAEEVO010000020.1 GCA_016290905.1 Lachnospiraceae bacterium
GTCCCCGTTACCCATGCGCTGACCATGGTCAAAGGCAGCCGGATATCCGTGATCAGCCTGAAATAAAGCATAAGCTCAAGTCCAAGCCCCATGAACTCAGTAAAATGTGCCATCTTTCTTATGAAATGCTCCGTCACATTGCCCTTCCCCGCGAACAGCTCCAGAAAAGGACAGAGCAGATCAAAGAAAAACCCGCTTTCTTCGGAGGAATCCTCCATGCTCATGCAGGAATGCCCCCATATCACAGCCAGTGTGACAGCTATTACCAGTGAAAGAATTATTATCTTTTTCTTCCGTTTTTTATCCATGATCCTCATATGCATCAATATAAATTAATATTTTACCACTAAATCGGCTTTAAATCAAGAAAAGAATATCTTTTCACCATTTATCGTTCCCTATGGAATCAAAAACTTCCTTCAGTCTGCCGCATGTCACGGCTCCGGAACCGAAACGGTCGTTAAGATAATGCAGCTTGCACAGTTCACTCGTATAATCAGAGAACAGGATGGCTGTAAACTTGGTGCCCGACGACCCGTATATATGATTGATGAGCGGGGTAAACTCTGCGCTTCTGACAGTCGTCTTACCATTCCACTTTACTATCTCAACCTCGGCCATCCCTTCAACCTGAGTCTTTACCCAGTACATGTTTGAAACGAAATTCCCCAGGGAATAATAGCAGGGCACCCTTCTTCCGTCGGTCGTCTTTATCACCTTCATAGGCTGTACCACATGAGGATGGCAGCCTATGATAAGGTCTGCGCCGGCCTCAGCCATCTTCTTTGCCATGCGCTTCTGCTCCTCCGACGGTTTATGGTCATACTCCACGCCCCAGTGCGGGAGAACTATTACAAAATCCGCATGCTTCTTGGCATACATGATCTCCTTTTCTATCTGGGGCTCCTTACAATACCTTATATAATACGGCTCCCTCTTTGCGCTTGTGTTAAGGAGCGTGGTATAGTTTAAAAACGCGATCTTTATACCGTTGTATTCCCTTATGGCAACGGTATCATAATCCTCCTGATTGTCATAGATACCGGTCATGAGTGTCGTATCCTCATACTGTCTCCAGTATGCAACCGTATCCTTTATACCTCTCGCGCCGTTGTCATAGGCGTGATTGGTAGCACAGGTTATGACATTAAAGCCTGCCTTCATCATGGAATCACCGAGCGCGTTCGGCGTGCCGAAGCAGGGATAACCTCCGAACCTGTGACTGTCATTGACAAAGATTGTTTCCTGATTGATTATCTTAACGTCAAATTTGGAAATGTATTTCTTAACATATTTAAAGAGTCCGTCAAAATTGTAGGTTCCATCCTCCTGTTTGCCGTAGTTAAGGATCTTCTCATGTATCAAAGCGTCTCCCACCGCCATGATGCTTACCGTTTTTTCAGCTTCGACCTTAACCTTGCACTTAAACCTTAAAACGGTTTCATTTCCCCTTTTATCGGTTTTGGTCACAACAGCGGTAACTACGGTTTTACCTTCGGAAATGCCCGTGATCTTTCCGAGCTTGCTGACGGTCGCCACATCCTCGTTACGCGAGGAATATGTGATCTTATCATCCGGACCGGCATTCTCGACACTTATCCTGATTTTTTTCCCGGGCTTTATGACAACCTTCTCGGTCGATAATCTCATCTCCACGGCAACCTCTTTGGCTGACACCGGCGTATTGGTATATATAAGCCCCAAACAAATACTGACCGTAAGCAGCAAAACCGCTATGATCCTGACTCTTCTCATATTTTTCCCCAATCTTTACGTATTTAAACCCTATTATCAATTATAATGAATACGAGTAATTTTTCAAGAAAAAAATGGGAAAATAGAAGAAAGCAGAAATGTATCGGCTAAAGGACAGCTCCAAGCAAGTCCAAAGTTTTAAATACAATATATTATATATTAAGTGCAATTTCAGGGCTTAATAACTAATATATTGACTTTTATTTTTAACATGTTATAATAGCATTATGTTATAATGGCATTGTAAACATAGGAATAGGAATCAAACCATCGGAATTGATTGATCATAGGAGCAGCGTATTATGAAAATATCACACGAAAGCATGGAAAAAGCAATTTTACCGGAGATATCCAAGAGGTTCAAGCAGTACAGAATAGATTATCCTATGACACGGGATGACCTGGCAGAAAAATCGCTGGTATCAGTCGGGACAATTGCAAGATTTGAAAGCGGAAAAGATATCGGATTGCTGAATTTCGTGAAGTTACTCAAAGCCTTGGATATTACGGAAAATCTTGATTACATAATACCCGATCCCGAGGCACGTCCTTCACATTTTATCAATACCACAACTGAAAGAAAAAGGGCAAGAATAAAATCAAAGTCCGATAAAGACTGGAAATGGGGTGATGAGTTATGATAGAATCCGCTGAAGTATATCTGTGGGGAACAAGAATAGGCTACGTCCATCAAAAAAGCACGGATCCGACAGCCTCTTTCGAATATGACAAAACCTTTTTGAAGAGCGGGATCGAACTTGCTCCATTTAAAATGCCGTTATCAGAACGTGTATATTCTTTTGTTGAACTGGCAAAATCCGATGCTTTTCGCGGAATGCCCGGTCTTTTGGCAGATTCGCTTCCCGATCGTTTTGGTAATGCAGTAATAGATAAATGGCTGGCCAGCCAAGGGCGAACTCCTGAGTCATTTATGGCAATAGAGCGGCTATGTTATACAGGAAAAAGAGGTATGGGAGCACTTGAATACATCCCTGCAACAGGTCCAAAATATGACAGCAACGAAATCGACATTACAGAAATGGCAAAATTAGCTTCGGAAGTGCTGTCAAAAAAAGAAGAGGCATCATTAAGTGACCGGGATGCTGATATCGCTCAACTTATAGAAATAGGGTCTTCTGCCGGTGGAGCAAGAGCGAAAGCCATAATAGCATGGAATGAGACCACCGGTCAGATAAGATCGGGACAGATAGATATCGGAAAAGGATTTGATTACTGGCTGATCAAATTTGACGGAGTTACCGGTAACGGAGACCATAATCTGACCGACCCTAAACAGTATTCACTTATCGAATACGCTTACTATCTTATGGCAAAGGATCTCGGCATAAACATCAGCGAATGTCGGATATACAAAAAAGATGGGCTTAGTCATTTTATGACGAAAAGATTTGACAGGGTTAACGGAGATAAACTGCATATGCAGACACTTGCGGCCCTGGGGCATTTTGATTTTAATATTCCCAATCAGTGCAGCTATGAATTATATGCAGATTATACCAGACGTCTCGGGATAGGACATTCCGGCATAGAGCAGTTATTCAAACGTATGGTATTTGCCGTATTGGGCGGAAATTGTGATGATCATGTAAAAAACTTTTCGTACCTTATGGATCGCAGCGGCAAATGGAATATCTCTCCTGCATACGATCTGACCTTTGCGTACAATCCCGGAAACAGATGGATTTCCGAACATCAAATGTCCATAAATGGCAAGACATTTGATATAACATCCGACGATCTGCTAGCCTGTGGTAAAAACATGGGGCTATCCGCTGACACATGTAAAAAAACAATAGCAAATACCGCTAACATTATTTCTAAATGGTTCTCATATGCCGAAAAGTCCGGAATCCATGAAAAAAGAGCCGTCGAGATAATGAATGGGATAAAATCCGCCGGATTAAAAATGTGGATATGACAGTGTTGAGGTTTCCAATGTCATTAAGCGAAAGAAAGGATCTGCCTTTTGACAGATCCCCTTTTAAATATGTTATGAAATTATTCAAACTCGATTGTTGCTATGGGCTTGGGACTTAAGTCGTATGCCACACGGTTAACGCCCTTAACCTCGGAGATGATCCTGTTTACGATCTTGTTAAGTACGGGATAAGGAACCTCTTCTATAGTTGCGCTGGTAGCGTCGATGGAGTTTACCGCACGTATGATGACCATCCAGTCATCGGTACGCTTGCCGTTCTTGATACCTGTTGATGTAAAAGGAGGAACAACGGTAAAATACTGCCATACCTTGCCTTCAAGTCCTGCGATGGCGAACTCTTCACGGAGGATCGCATCCGACTCCCTTACAGCCTCAAGTCTGTCGCGGGTGATAGCGCCTACGCAGCGAACGCCGAGTCCGGGACCGGGGAACGGCTGACGGTATACCATGTTGTCGGGAAGACCAAGTCTCTTTCCAACTACACGAACCTCATCCTTGTAAAGGAACTTAACCGGCTCAACCAGCTCGAAATTAAGCTCTTCGGGAAGTCCACCGACATTATGATGAGCCTTTACTCCGTCAGACTCCAGTATGTCGGGATAGATGGTACCCTGTGCAAGGAATCTGATGCCTTCCTGCTTCTTTGCCTCTTCAGCAAATACATCGATAAACTCACTTCCGATGATCTTTCTCTTCTTCTCGGGATCCGAAACACCTGCAAGCTTATCAAGGAAACGGTCTGTTGCATCAACGTAGATAAGGTTTGCGTTCATCTGCTTTCCGAAAACCTCTATAACCTGTTCCGGCTCGCCTTTTCTCAGTAATCCGTGATTTACGTGCACGCATACAAGCTGTCTGCCGATAGCCTTGATAAGAAGTGCAGCCACAACAGAAGAATCAACACCGCCCGACAGTGCGAGAAGAACCTTCTCATCCTTTACCTGGGCCTTGATAGCGGCTACCTGCTCTTCAATAAAGCTGTCCGCAAGCTCGGGTGTGTTAATACGTTTCATGGTTTCAGGACGCTTTTCGCTCATTTTATTTCCTCCTAATAATGTATGATAATGTTAAAAACTTACATTTTGATCTCAGATTGCAATCGATGTAAGGACCGAAAGCAGCTTTTTCTTTTCTATCGGTTTTTCAACGATGATATCAAGACCAGCTTCCTTAAGTTCATGCTTTGTTTCATCATCACAAAGCGAACTGAGCATGATTATCTTCGCATTCGGTTCAATCCTTCTTATTTCCCGGGCAGTCTCGATGCCGTCTATTCCGGGCATAATGATATCAAGCGTAACGATGTCGGGTCTGAATTCATCAAACTTCTTTATCCCGTCTTCACCGTTCCGCGAATGTGCCACCACCTCATAACCTGCTTCGGTGACAATCTCTTTGATTTCCATGGTAATAAAGGGCGAATCATCAATAATCAATATCTTCTTCATCCTGAACCTCCTTGGGATCAGTCATCAAGGAATCGCATCTTGCCGCCTTCTCTTTTAGGTCTTGCCGGCTCCTCTTTCACAGGTTTCTTTATTGTATTGTTCAGCCCGTTTGACAAAGATTGCTTGCAATTGTTACAAAATCTTCCGGTCAGGATATTGGCCCCACAGGCCTCGCATTCAATACCTACTGCCGAACCTTCGGCAAACGTAAGTCTTTCCTCACGTACCCACTGCTTGATCATTTTTACCGAAACTTCAGTATCATCCGCTACCTTTTGAATATTCGCTCCGGGATTATCCTTGATATATTGCTTGCAAACCTCGAATTTCTTTTCGATTTCCTTCATACATACGGGACAGTAAGGAGTAACCCTTCCCAGATAATTATAAAGCTTTCCGCAGTTTCTGCAAGTTCTGACATCCATAAACAGATACCTTCCTTTCCATATATGTATTTAATTCAGCATTTCGCCTGAAAAAACAGTCAAAAAACCAATCTCTTTAACCCCGTTTTTTGCGAGTTCCCTCGAACAGCCCTCAAGGGTACTCCCGGTCGTATAAACGTCATCCACAAGGCAGACTCTCTTATACTCCGGTTTCCTTACGCACTCAAAGCTATGCAAGGCATTTTCGGCCCTCTGTTCCTTTGAAAGCTCCTTTTGCTCGGTATTGCCCTTTCTGCGCAGAATACCGGGATCAACAGGTAGCTCAAGTGCCTCTGCGATCCTTTCCGCCAGATATTCCGACTGGTTAAAGCCTCTCTTGCGCAGCTTCGACCTGCTCACAGGCACCGGTATCAGCACTTCGGGAGCAAATCCCATAAGCGTTCTACCGAGCCTTTTTACAAACTCCTCCGAAAAGAAGTCCCCATTTCTTTTCCAGCCGTTTTTCTTATAATCGATCATCGCGCGCTGCGCGGTCTCATTATACTCAAAAAGAGGAAGACCATAGCTGTAAATATGATCTTTTTGCCTGCACTCCCGGCAAATGTCTTTTTCTTCATCGTCTATCGTCCTTCCGCATTTAAAGCATCGGGGTTCACGGATATACTTAAAATCTGCCCTGCATTCCTCATGGATCATGGGCTCATCGCCCTCCATGACCCTTCTGCATGCCGGACATCTGTTCGGATATATCAAATTCAATATATTGCTCAATATTATACCCCATTTTTCTCAATTTTGCAAATATTATCTTATTTCTTTTAAATGTTCTTTTAATCCCGAATATCTCTTCTGTTCTTTTTCATTATTTATCATTGAAAATACCGCCTGACGGCTTCCGACTATCGTTACGCACTTCTTGGCCCTGGTCACCGCCGTATACAGTAGATTCCGGTTAAAAAGCTGCCATGGACCTGAAAGCAGCGGCATTACCACAGCCGGATACTCGCTTCCCTGTGACTTGTGAACGGTCACGCAGTATGCAAGCTCAAGCTCGTCAAGCTGCGAAAACGGATAATTCACAAGCTTGTCCTCATCAAATACTATCTCAAGCTCCTCGGCATAGGTATTGATCCCCTTGATGATCCCACAGTCACCGTTAAAGATGCCCGATCCGGACGCCCTGACGAAGCCCTTTTGGTTCCTGCACTGCCACTCTATCTGATAATTGTTCTTTATCTGCATCACCTTGTCACCTTCACGGAAGATGATGTCCCCATATTCTTTTTCCTTCTTTTTCGGATCCGCGGGGTTCAGATATTGCTGGAGCATGGAATTAAGCTTTTCCACACCCAGCTCGCCCTTTCTCATGGGCGTCAGCACCTGTATCTCGTTTACTCCCGCCTTTACATACGAGGGAAGCTTATCCCTGACAAGAGCCACTATTACTCCCCAGATATCGGTTATCTTATCGCGTTGCAGGAAGAAGAAATCCTTGCTCTTGTTGTCGAGAGCTATCTCCTCGCCCCTGTTTATCTTATGGGCGTTTACAACGATATCGCTCAATGACGCCTGACGGAAGATTTTCTCCAGACAGACGGTCATGAATTTTTCCGAAGCTATGACATCCCTCAGTACATTGCCTGCTCCGACGGGCGGAAGCTGATTGGCGTCTCCCACCATTATAAGTCTTGTACCCGGTGCGGTTGCCTTGAGCAGCGCATTCATAAGCGAAATATCAACCATGGACATCTCATCTATTATTATGACATCGGTCTCCAACGGGTTTGTCTCGTTTTTTTCAAAGCCTTCACGAACTCCGAAGCTCTTTTCCCCCGCCTCGTCGTCATCGGTCATGCCCTTCATCTGGAGCATACGGTGAATGGTCGAAGCCTCTCTGCCCGTTGTCTCGTTTATCCTCTTTGCCGCTCTTCCTGTAGGCGCCGCCAGAAGTATGTCGTTTCCTTCCTCCTCGAAGAACCTGATCATCGCATTTATAGTGGTCGTCTTTCCGGTTCCCGGACCGCCCGTAAGTATCATGACACCGTTTTCTGCCGCGGCAAAAACAGCCTCTTTCTGAACCGGATCAAGCTCCACGTCCAAATCCTTTTCTATCCGTGAAAGGGTACGTTCAGCCTTCTGCCTGTTTAAGGGATGCCTGACATTAAGATCCGTAAGCATACGTGCAACGCCGAGCTCCATGTAGTAGAAAGGGGCGAGATAGCAGCATTTCACCTTTTCTTTATCCTCTATATCCGTATCGAGCTCGGTCATTACTATCTTTCTTTCCAAAGAAAGCTCTTCAAGCGGTGCCTTAAGGCTTTCTTCGTCGGTACCTAAGAGCTTTAACGAGTTCTCTGTAAGCTCATCTATCGGCAGGTAGGTGTGACCCTGGGCAACCGCCTCTGAGAGCACGTAAAGGATGCCTGCCCTGTTCCTGAAGGCTGCATCTATGATTATCCCGCCTCTTGAGGCTATCTCGTCAGCTGTCTTAAAGCCTACACCCTTTATCTCTTCTGCAAGCCTGTAAGGATTTGTCCTTAAAACCTGATACACGCCGGAACCGTATGTTTTGTATATCTTAACCGAAAGTGACGAGGATATCCCGTATTTCTGCAGGAACATCATGGTATTTCTCAGTTCCCGCTTGTCATAAAAGTTTTCACTGATGGCACGGGCCATACGCTCGCTGATACCTTTGATATCCGCAAGTCTTTCCGGCTCCTCTTCTATTACCCTGAAGGTTTCATCCCCGAATCTGCCGACTATCCTGGCAGCCAGTGCCTTACCGACTCCCTTGATCGCTCCCGAGCCCAGATATCTCTCCATGGCTGCGGCATCCTCGGGTTCTATTATATCTGCGGAAAGCACCTTATATTGTTTACCGTAAACGCTGTGAACGGTTTCCCCACAGGTTAAATGATAATGCTCGCCTTCCGTAATATAGGAAAAGCTTCCCACACATGTCCGCACCTCGGTGCTGTCCTTTGTGGCAAGCTCAAATACGGTATAACCGTTCTCTTCATTCCTGTAAACTATATTTTCTACGCAACCTTCAAGTTCAATTATCATTCTTCTTTGCTCCGAAATCGCGCTTCATCGCCTCGTATAACTGCTGTGCAAGCCCAAGCTCTCCGTGCTCGGTTATCTGATCTGCATACTCCCGGTAAAGTCTGTCTCCGAATACATTCATGTAAGGAGAGTCCTCTTCTTCAGAATCTGTAAGTGTCTTTTTTGTCTTTTCAAGTACTTTTTCGATCAGGTAGGATTCAAAAGTCTTGCAGACTTCCATAAGCTCCTCATCTGAAGCATCCTCAAGCTTTGAATTTGACAGCTTGCTCTGAAGGCTTGCCGCCTTGCCGGCGCTGTTCTTTGCATTGTCAGTATTTAAGGCGGATATAAAAGAATCATATCCGGAATTTATCGAAATACTCATTTAGAATCCTCTTTTTGTTGTTATGTTAATGGTACGGATTGCTACGCAATCCTACCCATATCTCGCTTCTCTCGATATGGGTTATCGGTTCGAAAGATATATATGCCTCCCCAAGCAAGCTTGGTCGGCAAGCGTAGCGATAATAACACGGATTGCTCCGCTTCGCTCTCGCAATCCTACCAACACCTCGAATCTCGCCCTTTGCTTCGCAAATCGCTTCTTCTCGGTGTGGTTTGGTAGTAAGTCTTGAGATAATAACACGGATTGCTTCGCTCCGCTCTCGCAATCCTACCAACACCTCGAATCTCGCCCTTTGCTTCGCAAACGGCTTCTTCTCGGTGTTGTTTAGCGGTCTGACACTTGTTAATCTGCTCAAGCAAGCTTGGCAGATTCACCATTGTCAGACCTTGTTATTATCTCAGGTTATTAGCCTGTTGCATCATTTCGTCGGCGGCGGTGATGACTTTGGAGTTCATCTCGTAGGCACGCTGAGTTGTGATGAGGTTTACGATTTCGTCGACTGTCTGGACATTTGAGCCCTCAAGGTAGCCTGAATGGACCTTACTGGCGATAAGTGCCGGGTCATCAAGCTCATATCTGGGAGTTCCGGAGTTGTCCGATTCTCTGAAATAGCTGTCTGAAAGCTTGTCAAGGCCTGCCGGATTGTTAAACTGTACAAGTCCTATCTGTATGCCGAGACCCACAGGTGAACCGGTCTCATCGTCAACATAATTAAATCTTCCGTATACGTCAACAGAAACCTTGCTGAGATTGTATTCTTCTCCGAGATGGATTATCTGGCCTTCCCTGTCAAGCACGGGATATCCGTCTGCAGTCGCAAGGGTTACTCCGTCGCCGTCTATAGCCATCTGGAAAGCTCCGTTTCTTGTATAGCCTTCGGTCCCGTCAGGCATCTGGATCCTGAACATGCCCTCGCCTTCAATACAGAAATCATAATCCTTTCCTGTTTCCTGCATGATGCCCTGTGTATAGACAGAAGTAAGTGCCGAAACCCTTACACCGGTACCTACCTGCGCAAGAACGGGCTTGGGTTCACCGTTATTATCATACTGTTTTCTCTGAAGCTTCTGATAAAGAAGTGATGAGAATTCTGTTGTCTGCTTCTTATATCCTGTAGTATTAACATTTGCAAGGTTGTTTGCGATATTATCCAGACTAACCTGCTGTGCGTTCATTCCTGAAGCACCGGTCCATAATGCTCTTACCATACGCTCCTCCCATTCCGTAAACCCTGTGTTTTCAAAAAAACGATCATCCTACACGTCCGACAGATGTTGCCGCCTGCTCCATAACAGCATCTGCTGCCTTTATTACCTTCTGGTTTGCCTCGTAAGCCCTTGTTGTTGCGATAAGGTCAACCATTTCATTTACGACCATGACGTTTGACTGTTCGGTATACCCCTGTCTTATCGTCGCCGTCGGTTCCTTTTCGGTTGCACCGTCTACCGGACGATAGTAGGTATCCTGATATTTTTTCAGATACTCATAATCCTCAAAGTCAGCAAGTTCAACCCTGTCGATCAGTACATCGTCGGCATATACGTAGCCAAGTCCGTCGATAACGATCTCATGTGCGTCCACCGGCACCTGAAAATCCCCTGTCTCGGACTGAAGATGATTACCGTTCGCATCAACTATGTAGCCGTCATTCGTCATATGGAACTGACCTGCGCGTGTATAGCTTAAATAAGTATTTCCTTCGATATCGGTAACATTTACCTTAAAGAAACCGCTGCCGTCGAGACCGAGATCAAAACGGTTGTCGGTCTGCCTCAAAGAACCCTGTGTGTAATCCGTATGTACCTCACCGATCTTTGCTCCGGGGCTCATGTCTCCTATGGTTCTCTGCCTCCAGCCTTCGGAATTGTCCCTTATCTTTATGGTCAGAACATCGTTAAAGCTCTGGCTTGTTACAAATTCCTTCTTGTATCCTACAGTCGTGACGTTTGCCATATTGTTGGATATAACATCCAGTCTCTTCTGTTGGGTATACATTCCGGTCCAGCCGGTATAAAAACTTCTTAACATAGAGCACCTCCTTTAGAGTTACGGTGTCGGTAAACTTACTTTATCTTACGTTCGCTTATGAATTCAACGTATTTTCCGGTACCGATAGCTACGGCTGTCAACGGATCGTCCGCCGTCATGGTAGTGATACCGGTCTTTTCCTCGATAAGCTCCTCGAGTCCGCAGAGAAGGCTTCCGCCACCTGTAAGGATGATGCCCCTGTCGGCTATATCTGCAGCAAGCTCGGGAGGAGTTTTCTCCAGAACGCTGTGGATAGCTTCAACTATCTGCATCGTAGCAGAGTTAAGCGCTTCCTCGGTTTCCTCCGAAGTAACCGAAATGGTCTTGGGAAGTCCTGTAACAAGGTTTCTTCCCCTTACATCCATTGAAACCGATTCGGGTCTGCGGTAAACCGAACCGATCTTTATCTTTATATCTTCCGCGGTCCTCTCGCCTATCAGAAGATTATGTTTCTGTCTCATATATCTGACGATAGCTTCGTCAAAATCATCACCGGCAGTCTTGATCGATGCGCTGACTACGGTTCCACCGAGTGAGATAACTGCGATATCCGTTGTTCCGCCGCCTATATCAACTACCATGTTGCCCTGAGGCTTTGAAATGTCTATTCCTGCTCCGATAGCTGCAGCGATGGGTTCCTCAATGATGGCAACCTCGCGGGCACCTGCCTGGTATGTTGCGTCCTCAACAGCCTTCTTTTCTACCTCTGTAACGCCGCTGGGTACACAGACACTTATAAGAGGCTTTCTGAAACGTTTCTTGCCGACAGCCTTTTGGATGAAATACTTAAGCATCTTCTCGGTTACGGTATAATTAGAAATAACGCCCTGCCTCAAAGGTCTTACTGCTACGATATTTCCGGGGGTACGTCCGAGCATCAGTCTTGCTTCCTCGCCGATAGCCTTTATCTTGTTTGTATCCTTGTCAAAGGCTACGACCGACGGTTCCTTTAAAACTACGCCCTTACCCTTTATATAAACCAGAACACTGGCTGTGCCCAAATCTATTCCTATGTCAGTGCTAAACATTTTGTCTCCTCTCGTGTATATGAGTCATATAGATAACAACTGTAATATTTTCCCAATTTTATCATATCTAATTCATTATACACGCATATGACAAAAATATCAAAGGTTTTTTTCAAATTTATTAAAAAACCTTATGAAGCACCTATGTTGTTCATCCGTGAACTGCCCTAGATACGGCATCCTGCCAGGGGCTAAAGACTGTCAAACGCTGCTTTTCCGCATCTGACACATAATAGTATAGATAATTTTTAATATGACACCCTATAAATTTTCATAGATGTAATAAAACATTTCTGCATATTATATCGGACAAAATTCCTAATTCCTTAACCCCCAAAAACGTGACAATGGGGACGGTTCTGTTTGTCACATTTCTATAACGGGTGTGTCCCGATACATGTTGCCACATCGCAGATTTATCATCAGACGTTTTTGCAGCTCGCAACCCCGGCTCGCTAACCGCAAAAAGTCTGCGCTTGCGCGGACAGCGAATGGCAACACATATCGGGACACACCCTGTTTACAATCTTAAATAAAAGAAGGTGACAAAAGGAACCGTCCCCTTTGTCACCTTGTAATAAACTACAGATAGTTTTCCCAAAGACTTATTATTTCTCCCTGTTCATTGAGCCTGCAAGCAAAAGGATAAACATATTCAAATGCCCCTTCACCGGGTTCAATCTTCCCATCAGGCTGAACAAATACATACCAGTCAGTGATATATTTAAGGTCAGATTTTGTTAAATAATACGCTTTTTTCTCCCTAAGCTTGTGCTTACATTTAACTACGATCTCGCAGTTTTCCGCAAGCTTATATTCAGCAGTTGCTCCGGTAAAATTGTAAATTCCGGGATTCTCCGTATATTCAATTATTCTGACAGACAAAGTCCCGTCATTGTCCAATGTATCAAGTACAGCATAGAAACAATCTTCTGATTTTGTAACTGTCTCGAGGCATTCGGGCTTTCTCCCATACTCAACATTAGAAAGATCATCACTCACAACTTCAATCAGCGGATATGCTTCCTCGTTGACACCGATTATTGCCTGTTTAATTCTTTCGTCAAGGGAATAGCTTTCATAAAAAGCCCATCTCTCGATATCAATGTTTTCAATATTCCCATTAAATATCACATCATGAAGTCTCCCACAGTTAGCAAAAGCACGCTCACCGATAGATTTAACATTTTGGGGAATTACTATCTCAGAAAGTTTTCCGCATTGGAAAAATAACCATGGCTCAATCTCTTCTACAGAATCCGGTAAATTAATTCTTTCAAGATTTATACATTGCCAGAAAGCTCCTCCTCCTATTTTACTGACACTTTCCGGAATGTTGATTTCTTTAAAACGACAGTTATAAAAAGCTTGAGGGAAAATAGCGGTTACCGAGTCAGGTATTACAGTATTGTCACAACCGTAAACAAGCATACCTGAATTTGATTCAATTATTGCATTACAATCATTCCTGCTGTCAAATACCGGATTGTTCTCGTCGACCTTTATGGTGACCGGTCTGTTATAATTTGATAATCTTTCCAAATCACATATATTTATTTCGATAAAATCCGCAGGTACATATAACTCTAAAGTTTCTTTGTTAAAATACTTTTCCAGATTATTTTCCTTTTCATCCCCTATTGCTCCGATATCGGAGTACAGATATTCATCATAATGCACTATTTTGGTTCCGTTATCCTTAATCTCCTCACTTGCAACCCATGGGGATCGTGGTCTAGTTTCCCTGATAACCGCGCTTGATGAAACAGCCGGAATTCCAATATCCTGCTTTTCAGTTTCCTGAGCCTGACTCTTGCCCGTAGCAAATACCGCCACCAAACATGTAATTGCAAGAATACCGGCAATTACCGACGCTATTATAGATTTTTTCTTAAAATTCATTATACTTTTAATCCTTTCTTTGACGCTTACCTCGCCAAACGATACAAGTCCTATATTTCGTTTTGAGCCTGATAAACCGTACTTATACAATATGTCAGCATATTGAACAACGTAATCATGACCGGCAGACTTTATAACACCTTCGTCACAGGCAAGTTCTATATCCTTACAAAGCATTTTAAACGCAATCCATACAAAAGGTGAGAACCAATAAAACGCTAACAAAATAAACCAAATACACTTTATCAGTTGATCTTTTCTCTGAATATGTTTTTGTTCATGTGCCGACAAATACCCACGATCACCTTCTTTTACAACATATCCGATATATATCCTTGGTCTGACCAACCCAAAAACAAATGCCGATTCTGTGTTCTCAGTCAGGTATATATTTTTTTCCGAATTGAGTCTGACTGCTGTCCGAAGTCTGTTCCTGATCATCAGAACTTTAACCAGACCATACAGCAGTATAATTGCTGTTCCCGAAATCCATATAAATCCGGATACTGTCATAAAATCATCCACTTGATCATTTGTATTTACATCCGTTTTTTGCACAGAATATGGTAATAGCGTATTATCCTTCTTTTCCTGAATGTAAAGATAAGTCAATTCACTTTCATGGACCTCTGATGAAAGTGAAGTTTTATTACCATCCCTGTTAATTGATAATGTATCTCTCTCAAACTCTGTATAGTTATGTTCGGCATTTCTAAGATCATAAATGTCAGCAGTATCATCTGCAGAAATCCTGCCCAGTTTTTCCTGTAATAATCCGCTGATAATGTTTTCCGGTATCAGCCTTGGAATAACCGCATTTTTGCTTTCCATAGGCCAAAATACCAATAGCCGGATCCCTACCAATATCCATAACATAGATATTGCCGAACGTGATGCTTTTCTAAATACCTGTCGGATAATGAGTACAATGCAGACCATGATTCCTGAATAAATACTTACTTCAACAATATTGGAGAATATCTTACCCATTACAACCTCCCGACATCAAGATTCTCTCTGCTTTCTTAACTCATCGAGCATCTTCTGGATATCATCGATATCTTTATCTGTCATCTCTATACTTTTTGAAAACGCAGCTAAAAATGCCGGACAAGAGCTGTTGAATCTCGTATCCAGTACTTCTCTTATCAATGATGTCTGAGCTTCTTCCTCACTGATCAAACTTCTGACAATCATCTTTTCACTGATCAGGATCCCGCGTTTTGTAAGTCTTTTTATTACAGTATAAGTGGTTGACGGTTTCCATCCGAGCTCTTTTTCCACTATTTCAACTAACTTCCCGCTTTTTATCGGCTCATTTTCCCATATGATCTTACAGAGAAGGTACTCACTTTCAAACAATTTGTTCTCTTCCATTATGCCGTATACATCTCCTCTCATAAAATAATTCTCGGTCAAAATTATCTATCGCGATAGATTAATTGTATAATAGCATCTAATTTTTCATTTGTCAACAACTTTTTATCTATCGTGATAGATTTTTTTCATGTGACAATGGGGACGGTTCTGTTTGTCACGTTTATATAAAAAAATCAGGGTGGAAGTATACAATTCTACTTCCACCCAATTAAAAAAAATTTGATATCTATTTTCTTATGTCTGTCTTGCAAGCTACCAGGGAAGCTTGCTTTCATAATCCTCAAGTCCATGAAACATAGCTGCTATTTCAGCATCATTATCCTTGATCCTGTATTTATTCAATATACTTTCCTCCTCAGTTCAAGGCAAGACCAAATTCGGCCGCAAGCTCTGCGTCAACCAGATCTGAGTCTTCCCCAAGCCCGGCATCTAGTTCAGCAAGTCCTTCGTCCACATGAGAAAAGAACTCATCTTCCGTTAAGCGTCTGAAAGGACGCTCTATAGGTTTTTTATTCATAATAATCACTGCAACATTTCGAACCGCCTGAAGTTCTTCATCTGTCATAGACTCGATAACATCAATAGTCTGATCAAGTTCGGATTTTCTTAATGTTCCTACCATATTTATCCTCCATTTACCGGATTCTTTTCCATAACATAACTACGATATCAGCTTTTTATACTTTTTTGTATGCTCGATATCTCTGAACGTAATAATTATAACATATCAAACTTTCTTAAGCAAGTTGATTTTTGATTCACGGGCAGTAATGTTCATTTTAACCCCATAAACTTTAGAAACCCTCAAAACTTTGAAGACACCAACAAAGGTGACAAACAGAACCGTCCCCATTGTCACAAAAAAGGTGACAAAGAGAACCGGCCCCTTTGTCACCTTCTTGTTATTTTACAACTATGTTGACGATTCTTCCTTTAACGTAGATCTCTTTAACTACGGTCTTGCCGGCGATGGCGGCCTGGACGTACTTGTTGGCGTTGGCCTTGGCGATGGCGGATTCGCTTTCCTCGTTTACGCCTACCTCAATGGTAGCCTTTACCTTACCGTTTATCTGAACCGCTATCTCAACGGTGTCTTCCTTGATAGCTTCCTCATCATATGTTGGCCAGGGCTCGTAAGCTATGGTGTTTTCATGTCCTAAGACATTCCACATTTCCTCGCCGATATGAGGGCATATACATGACAGCATCTTTATAAGGCCTTCGGCATAAGCCTTAGGGCACTTGCCGTTTTTATAAACCGCATTTACAAAGATCATCATCTGACTGATGGCTGTATTAAAGCCTAATGATTCAAAGTCT
Source organism: Lachnospiraceae bacterium (assembly GCA_016290905.1). Classification (GTDB taxonomy): domain Bacteria; phylum Bacillota; class Clostridia; order Lachnospirales; family Lachnospiraceae; genus RUG11977. The sequence continues at coordinate 16,662 of JAEEVO010000020.1, forward strand.
GATGTAACCTTCTTTACGGTCTGGTGATATACCTTCTTTAACGCCTCGTCCTCACCGTCTGTCAGGTTCTCTTCATTTGTGAAGAATGCCCATACACGGTTAAGGAAACGTCTTGCACCCTCAACACCCTGAGGGCTCCAAGGCTTTGAAACCTCAAGCGGTCCCATGAACATTTCATAAAGCCTTAAAGTATCTGCACCGTACTGGTCTACTATATCAGAAGGATTAACTACGAACTCAGGGAAACGCTTACCCATCTTGATACCGTTTTCGCCCAGGATCATACCCTGATGAACAAGCTTCTTGAACGGCTCCTTTACGGGCGAAAGACCCTTGTCATAAAGGTAACGGTTCCAGATCCTTGAATACATAAGGTGTCCAACCGCATGCTCGGGTCCTCCGATGTAAAGATCTACGGGAAGCCAGTGCTTTAAGAGCTCATAATTTGCAAACTCTTTCTCGTTATCGGGATCTATATAACGGAAATAATACCATGATGATCCTGCGGAACCGGGCATGGTAGAAGTCTCACGCTTGCCCTTTATACCGTTGTGATCATACTGCTTCCACTCTGTTGCATTCTCCAAAGGCGCCTGTCCGTTCTTGGACTTGTAATCCTCAAGCTCGGGAAGTACCAAAGGCAGCTCATCATCGTCAAGCACATGGATCCGGCCATCCTCGGTATGAACCACCGGTACGGGCTCGCCCCAATAACGCTGACGTGCGAATATCCACTCACGGAAATGGTAGTTTACGGTACGCTTTGCAACGCCCATTTTCTCAAGCTTCTGAGTGATCGCTTCCTTTGCCTCTTCCACGGTAAGACCGGTAAACTCCTCTGAATTGATAAGCTTGTAGCCTTTTCCGAGATAATCGTACTTTTCAAGAGCATGCTCTGATACATCAACATGTCCGTCCTTCTCGTTTCCGTCGATAACCTGGATCATATCGATATTGTGAGCAACTGCATACTCAAAGTCACGCTGGTCGTGACTGGGAACAGCCATAACAGCACCTGTTCCGTAATTTGCCAATACGAAATCACCGATAAAGAGCTCAGCTTCCTTGCCGTTTACGGGGTTGATACACTTTACACCCTCTAAGCGGCATCCTGTCTTGCCCTTGTTGAGCTCTGTACGGTCCATATCATTCTTTTTCTTGGTTTCTTCTATATAAGCTTTTACTTCTTCCTGATTTTTGATCCTGGGCATTAAGTCCTGAACAAGCTGTCCGTCGGGAGCAAGTACCATAAATGTGATGCCGTAGATGGTCTCGATACATGTGGTGAATATTGAGAACTCTCCGCCTCCGACTATCTGGAACTTAACCTCGACACCCTCTGACTTACCGATCCAGTGTCTCTGCATATCCTTTGTGGACTCGGGCCAGTAGATCTCATTTAAGCCTTCAAGAAGCTTCTCGGCAAATGCGGGCTGATCGATAACCCACTGCTTCATGTTCTTACGAACTACGGGGAAACCGCCACGCTCTGACTTTCCGTCTATAACCTCGTCGTTTGAAAGCACGGTGCCGAGCTCCTCACACCAGTTAACAGGCATATCTATGTACTTTGCATATCCGTCAAGATAGAGCTGCTTGAAGATCCACTGTGTCCAATGATAGAACTTGGGATCCGATGTAGCCACGAGCTTACTCCAGTCATAATCAAAGCCGAGCTCTTTAAGCTGCTTTGAGAATGTCTTGATATTCTCTGCGGTAAAGCCCTCGGGATGATGTCCCGTATTTATCGCATACTGCTCTGCAGGTAGTCCGAATGAGTCATAACCCATGGGATGGAGGACATTGTAGCCCTGCATTCTCTTCATACGTGAAACGATATCCGTTGCGGTATAACCTTCCGGATGACCTGCATGAAGACCAACTCCCGAAGGATACGGGAACATATCAAGCGCATAGAACTTGGGCTTTGAAAAATCCCATACATCCGTCTTAAATGTCTCATGCTCGCTCCAGTAGGCCTGCCACTTCGGCTCGATACTCTTAGGATCATAAACTCTTTCCATAACAACCAGCTCCTTTTTCAGATTTATTCTCTGTTCTTTTGCAAAAAGCAACATTTAAGTTATTCTATCTCAAAATCCGAAAAAGTGCAAGAGGAAAATTACATTACCACTCGTCGTACGGCTGGTTTGTTATACGGTAATTCTCATATTCTTTAAGCCCGACCTCCTCAAGAGCAGCTCTATAAGCATCCATATCTCCGTCCTCGGGGATGAATATCATTATGCAGAACTCCTTATCCGAATTCCTCTCATCTACAAATTTCGGAGGCTCCTTGGTCTTAAAGATTATCTCTGCCGGTTCATATACGAGGTTTCTCCCGGTATAATACTCTCCCATCAGCTTTGACGAGAATGAAGAAATATCAATCTCCTTAACCGACTCAGGGATATTTAAAGTGTAGATATACCCTCTGAGAACAAACTCCAGATCCAGTTTCTCAAATTCCGCGTCTCCGATATTGGAATACACAAATCCTACTGCCGTATTTGTTCCTTTTTCAAGGAGCACATCACCCTTCTGGGTATATTTCTTGTTGTTCTTTTTAAAAGTAACGGTAATGTTGTTATTTGAAAAAGCTCTGTTTCCCAATACCGTAACCGTCTTCGGGATGGTAACCTTTTTAAGCTTTGTGCTTGCAAACGCAGACTCTCCTATCGACTCCAGTCCGTTAGGAAGCGATATTTTCTTTAACGCCGTATCACGGAACGCGGCATTTCCGATCTCCTTGGTATATTTGCCAAGACTCACGCTCTTTAACGTGGTAATATAAGCCATTCCTTCGGGGATAACCGTAACAGTATCGGGGATAGTCAGCTTCGTTATAAGCGTCCCGGAAAAAGCATAGGGCATGATACTTGTTATCCCTTCCGGCATAGCTATCTCCCTGTATCTGAAGTCGGAAATACCTATGACGGTGCTTCCGTCCGCGGTCAGCAGCAGGCCGTATCTTGTTACAAAGGAGGTATTTCCCTTTGCCACCTTTACAAGCATCTTGTTCGCAACCGGTCCCTCAATCTTTACCGTACCCTTCGGGATGGTCAGGGTAACCTTGTCCTTTCTTTCAGCGCTGTCATAAAACGCCCTGTTTCCTATGGAAAGAGTGTTCTCCGGCAGCTTGACTTCTTTCAGATTATACTCGCATGCGAATGCCATTTCCCCTATCTCAAGGCTTTTACAGTCATGTATGTTGATCTTTGTAAACCTTCCCGAAAGAAACGCCTCTTTCTCAAGCTTTACATTTCCGCCCTTTATCTCAAGGCCGAGAGTTTCATCCCTGTAATTATCATTTAAGCTGAATGCCTTTTCGCCGACAATCAGATCACCGGCATTTATCTCAATTTTACTGTACTGAGTCCATCTGAACGCAGATCTGCTTATCACCTTAACGGTCGAAGGTATTTTTACAGTTGTGAAATTAAGACGTGAAAAAACGCCTGCATCTATATATCCGTATTCGTAATCATCTACCCATCCGGAGTATCTTATGCCCTCGTCGCCGATAACGGTAACCGTATACTTCTTTCCGTTGTATTTTGCCGTCTCGGGTACAGTAAACGCTACACCCTGCTCTAACCAGGGTCCATCCGAGATCTTATCATCCGCTTTTGTTCCTATGAGAACAGCCTCATTGTCTCCGAGTGTCCTGTACAGATTGCTTCCGTCTGTAAAAACATCACCTTCCACATCAATGTTTATATGCAGCTCCACATAAAACGTTGCAGGCTTTTTCTTTGCCAGTTGATCCGTCAGCATAACCGTAAAGGTATATGTTCCCTTGGGAAGATAGAAAACCGTAATCGGATCCTCATTGTTATATCTTCTTTTTTCTCCGCCGATTATATCGTTCGATCCCGTCAGCGCAAAAGAACCATACGCTCCCATTTGGAAATCTTCCTCAATTTTTTCTCCTTTTTTCAGTTCAAATTTCCCTGGGTCTTGTGGAAACCAGTCCGTGGACTTATATAACTTAACGCCGTTCGAACCGTCAATCCTGTAGGTCACTGAAGGTTTGCATGTGGTTAGCTCTATTCCGTCCTTCTTGCCGATATACTCTATTTCAGTCTTCAGGCTAACCGGGTCTCCCGCATGGTATTCTTTTTTATCGGTCTTTAAAGTAATCCTTAAATTCTCGTTTTCGACCACGGATACTATGCTGTCACCTTCTACTGCATCCTCTTTAACAACCTTGCCGGTCCTCTTTGCGGAGGTCTTTTGTTCATAAATATTTGCCGAAGCCTTCTCTTTGGGAAACATTACCGCAAAAAGCAATGTTGCGAGGCATAAAAAGCCTAAAGCCGTTAGCGATCGTTTTATAATGTTTTTCATATCCTCTCTCCAATCCGTACCCGGTACTGTTATTTTACTTTTGCCTTCTTATTAACAGCCTTGATACTTGCTTTACTCTCATCCGAAAGACTCGTACATTTGCTGAAGGAATACATTCCAATCTCTGTTACGCTTTCGGGGATGATTATCTCTTTCAGGTTAGTACAGTTCATAAACGCATACTCCTCTATCCTTGTCAGTGACTTGGGAAGGTAAACCCTCTCCAGATCCGGACAAGCCGTAAAGGTCGACTGCTTTATAACTGTCACTCCTTCGGGTATCCTGATCTCTTTTATACCGCTCCCGCAGAAAGCGGCAATCCCTATATCCGTCACCGTTTCAGGGATATCAAAATGTTTTAGTGATTTACATTCCGTAAAAGCATTATTTCCTATCCTTGTAATGTTTCGGTTAAAATCCACCTCAGAAAGGCTTGAATCCTGACTGAAAGTACAATCCGGGATCTCGGTAAGGCCGTAAGGAAGCCTGCAGTATTTTAAGGAACTGTTATTGTTGAAAACGCCGGATTCCATTGTAGTAACACTGTCAGGAACCGATACTGAGCTTAACTTACAGCCCCAGAACGCATTGATGCCAAGCTTGGTTACACTGTCCGGGATATTGACGGAAGTAAGACTACAAAACATAAACGCTCCTACTCCTATTTCCTTTATGCTTCCCGGAAGGTACACGGTTGAGAGATTCTTGCAGTTTGCAAACGCTCCATCGCCTATAACCTCAACGGTATCCGGGATAGAGACGGATACGATCCCGTTCTCCCCGTTAAAAGCGTAATTCTTGATCTTGGTCACTCCGTTCGGGATTACGGCATTTTGAGCACTGGGAACTCCGGGGTTTTCAGTCCCGGGTACTTCGGTGTTCAAGCCTTCGTTTTTGATGTCGGCGATGTTATCGGGAGTATACGGTGTGTCAGGGTTCTTGGTCTCGGTGTCTGACGGAGTTTTATCCTCTGAGGTGTCTTTGTTTATATCCTCCGGAATGTCCGCATCTCTACTCTCAGTATCAGACGGTTTTTTATCCTCTGGGTTATTTACATTTTCCTCATTTATCTTATCACCGTCCGGGTCAGCTTTCTTTCTACCAATATCAGAATTGATAGCTTCGTCACCCTTTTTATCTTCCGCATCCGGATTATGCTCGGCATCCTCTTTCTTTACGTCCGTCTCATCATCTATGGATTTATCCGTCTCTATATCCGTTTTTCCACCAGATGCTTCTTTATCATTTTCGTCCTGAGCATCCCCTGTCCGAGTTTTATAATCATTTACTTTACTCTCTGCAGGGGTGTTTTCTTCATCTTCGGAGGCTGATACTATACTTTTATCATCCTCAACCGGTTCATCTTTCATCGCCGATGCGGGATTGGTCAGGAAACATCCCGTAAACAGTACACATCCGATTACCGTCCCGGCTATGACTACCTTCAGAGGTTTTTTCATGGAAATGACAGCTTTAACCCTTTCCTTCACTCCTGTTTCGCTAAATGCGACAGGACATACCGTAAGCATCCTGTTATGTAACGAGCAGCTTAAAAGCGCCTCCGAATATGCTGCACGGTCAACCGGTGAAAGCTTCCCGACAGCCCTTTCATCACAGGCAAGCTCAAGATCCTTTGTAAAGCATATGAAAGCAATCCAAGCAAGAGGATTAAACCAATAAAGCATCAGCAGGATAAATCCGAAAACCTTCCATATCTGGTCAAGATGCCTGATATGCGCATTTTCATGCCTTATAACATATGCCAGATTCCGGGCATCCATGCCCTCCGGTATATACATTTTAGGCTTAAAAAGGCCTGTAATGAACGGAGAATTTATGCCTTCACAAACATACACCGGTGCCAGCGACTGACTCTTAAGTTCCAAAGGTATATCCGCCGGAACCGAAATTCGAGTCCTTCTTCTTATACGGATAATACTGAACACAAAGTAAATGAACAGGATGCCGCATCCGCCAAACCATATCACTGAAAGAATTGTGACGATGTTGTTTCCTTTGTTCTCGATGTTTTCTATACTCTCAATGTTTTTAAGTTTACTGTCATTTTCAGCAACAGTATCCGTTTTTTCAATCGGTTTATCGTTTTTATCCGTATTCCCGACTGTTGCTTCATTCGTCACCGCTAGGCTTATATTTTCGGATTCACTGATTTTTGCATCGGTTTCGTCAACTTTTTTTACGGATTCGCTGACCTTATCAATCGGTTCACTTATCTTTTCGCCAGGTTCACGGACTTCAGCGTTCGTCTTGATGTTATTTTCATCGGGTTCACGGACTGTTATGTCCATATTTCCAATTAAAACACCATCCCGGACAGCATTTTCCTGAACCAAACTTTCTTTCTCAGCCTCATCAGTTAAATACGTAGAATACGAAGCATGAAGTCCTTCTATGTCGGGAACCAGTGAAAAGCTGCTTGTGAGACCAAAAGGCATCACAAGGCGCACTGCTACAACCAGCCATAAAACAAGATTTACCCTTTTGGGCAGTTTCTTTATAAACGGCCGCAACAGCAGAACTATTAATATGATAAAACCGGCTATGATGCTGGAATCCGCCAGCCACACAAGAATTTTTTCCATATCTTACCCTCAAAAAGCGGAGTTTTTATACTCCTCTATCATACTTCTGATCTCATCGGCTTCTTTTTCGGAAACAGTCTTGTCGGAGATAAACGCTGCCAGGAATGCCGGCAGGGAGCCCTTAAAGTGCTCCTGAACGAACTGCCGGCTTTTCACACCGGCGAATTCTTCCTTTGACATGACCGATGAAACCGTTCCGTTCTCATTTTTAAACAGTCCCTTCTCACAGAGCTTCCTCAGTACCGTAAATGTCGTGGATTTGTTCCACTCAAATCTTTCCTTGCATATCTTTACAAGATCCATTGATTTCACGGGCTCATATTCCCATATCAGATTTGCAAAACGCTCCTGAACCTCGCCCAATTCTATTTTCTGCATTTTCTGCTCCCCATTCTTACTTTATTTCATTGATCACACATTGCCCGAGCGATACTTTCTTAACAAGCAGCTCCAGCACTTCAACATAGTACTCAGATTTTACGTTTATCCCGACACCGGTAAGCGGCTGGTTCTTCACCCCTTTGGGAACCTTGCCTTCAAAGGTCAGGGAAGTGCAGGACTTCGGTATGATATACGTCCCGATTTTCTTGACCTTCTCGGGGATAACCATTGCCTTTATATTATTACACTTATAAAGTGCGTAGCCCTCTATTGTTTTGCAGGTCTTCGGAAGTAAAACCTCCGAAACCGCGGGAGTTATGTCTTTTATACCGGCATAAGCCACAAAAAGATAGGCGGGAACCGTTTTAACCGAAGTTTCCGACATGTCGAGGCTTACAATGTTCACGCCCATGCACTCGGACTTTATCTCCTTGATCGTCGAGGGGAGCTTCACCTGCACACTGCATGTTATGCCGTCCTCAGAAAAAGCCTTGTAGCCTATCGAAGTTACAGTGTACTCTTCGCCATCCTTATATACGAGACTCTCCTGTTCATAGCACTTTCCGTCGTAATCGGTCAAAGGCCTCGATTTTACAAGCATGGCTCGGTGATTCTTCATACTCGTCACCTTATACAACGCCCCTTCATACTCGAACATGTCCGTCTCGGTACTTTTCGCGCTTGACGGCTCCGGTTTTACCGTCACAAGCAAAAGCATGAACACTGCAAGTCCGACTATCATTACCTTCATCATTTTTTTCATAAGGACTTTCCCCCTTATAATTGGTTTACTCTGTTTAAACCTATTTTACTCCGGATAAACCACTTTGTCAATAGTTTTTTTTAGAATATAAAAAATATTGAAGTATGGGTTTGATTGTGGTAGTATAAGAACATCAGTTTAAACATTTACGGAGACAGATATGGCATTTCGCGATAACGATAACAAAAAAACTTCAGGTAACAAAAGGCAGGGCTACGGAAACAAGACCGGCTATGACAAAAGACCCGGCTACAGCAGAAAAACAGGATACGGTTCAGGCAGACAGGGCACCCGCTCACGTTCCGCCGAAGAAGATAAAAAGCCCGACAACGAGCCCAAATCCGCTCCGTCGGACATTTCCGAATTAAAAGATTACATGGGACAGGTATGCTCCTACCGTATAGTGAGGGTCACTCCGATAGGCGCCTATATCACTCCCGTTTCGACCGTTTCGGGCGAGTCACTGCCGGATGACGTTCAGCATCCCGAGATCCTTCTTCCCAAGAACGAATTCGGTGAAAAGACTCCGGACAAGGGCAGGATACTCAGCGCCTTCCTCTATCACGACTCAGAGGACAGACCCGTGGCCACCCTTAAGACTCCGGCACTTACCATAGGAAAGCTTGCCGTATTAAAGTGCAGGCAGGCATCAACGATAGGAGCCTTCCTCGACTGGGGTCTCATGAAGGATCTCTTTCTCCCGTTCAAAGAACAGACCGCAAGGGTAAAAGCGGATGACGATGTACTGGTTACCCTTTATCTTGATAAAAGCTGCCGTTTGTGTGCCTCCATGAAGGTATACAAGCTGCTCCGTACCGATTCCGACTATATGACGGGGGATAACGCAGACGGTCTCGTCTATGAGCTTTCAACAGAACACGGTGCCTTCGTTGCTATCGACAATATGTTCTCCGCCATGATCCCAAGACGGGAGCTCATGCGCGACGTAAGAGTCGGTGAAAGGCTCAGGTTCCGTATCGCCCGCATCCTTCCCGACGGAAAACTGGAGCTTTCCATGCGCGAACCGGGATATCTTCAGATAAACGAAGACTGTGACAGGATTTACGAGGAACTTCAGAAATCTCCAAACGGTTTCCTTCCTTATCACGATAAGACCGCAAGCCTCGTCTTAAAGACCAAGTTCAATATGTCAAAGAACTCTTTCAAGCGCGCTATCGGGCATCTCTACAAAAAGGGTCTGATAACAATAAAAGAAGACGGGATCTGCTTAAACGACAGATGATCCCGTCCTGATCTTCAAAAAATCTGTGTTTCATGAGAAACATATTTCTCAAGGGTCATACCCCTTTAGCGTTTTAATACGTTAAAGGGGTATGGCTCCAAGTTATTTTATCCCATACTGATCATAAAGTTCCTGCCGGTATTTTTGATCAGTCGTTACTTTAGGAATATCGTTTCCTTTTCCAACAGAAAGAAGCTTATTTATAAGTCTGGCAAGCAGATTTTCACCTTCGATTTTTCCTTCAATCCTGCCTTCTTCCCAACTTATCTGTTTTTCATTTTTTATATGCTTCTTCTCATCGTATTCCGACAATATCATACCGATCACCTCACTCTTGTGCTTGATAAGATATTCCTTAAGAATGTCGTTCTCTATGCACCAATCTACAGCAACTTCTATTGCTTCTCTTACCGGAAGTAAATTTCTTACCCCATCTTTTATCTTCTCGACAAAGATTGCATACTCCTTAATACTTTACATTTCTCCATTAACTCCTTGTTATGGCCTAAGTTAATGTTCAGCATCGTTGCAGTCCACTCAAATGTCCCGGGTTCTACCGGATTCATGAAAGAATCCGACAGTTTTAGTGTTTCAACATCCTCTGCACTTTCATCTCCATTATAGAAAACATAATACTGTGGTGCAGGGATTCTCTTCAGTGTACTGGTGTAAATGTCAAGATTGTTCGCCTTAACGTACTTTTCATACATCCGTGCGTGATAAAACAAACCTCTAAGCGGCATGTTCGGATTCTTTGTACTCTGATGTTCCCACAAAGACAGATATCCATCAAGAATAAAGCCTATGTCATTCTTATAGCCCATAAATATCGCATTTCCAATGGTATAAATCTCAAGAGCTGAAACATCGGTATACTCTGTGCCTCTTAATGCATTGTAAAGCGAAAGCATCTCTATCTTTGCAGCTTCTGTGCCAAAAAGATTTCTAAACAAAGTATCTTTTACCTTGACATTAACTCCATACTTTGCCTTATCACTTTTCCGGTTCCTTTTGATCCTTTTGTTATCTTTTTACTCATTCTCCTCCGTTCCGTACGAAAACAAAGGAAAACCCCTGACGGATGTGGTTTTCCGAGTCCCGTACTATTTTAATCTTTTAAGCAGGAAAATAAAAACCACATTCATAAAAATGCCGGATAACCATACAGGTTTTAGGGGAAGTAAGTAATGAACAGGAAGCGCAGATCTGATGCGTTCCTTTCCTGTAATGTTTTTCATCTGCAGTAACAGCAATGGGGGAAGATCCGTACATACAGACGCCAGTCATCCGTCTGATCTAAAAAACAGAATTTAGAATTTCTTTCTCGCTTAGGTATATTATAACATAAGATCAAGTTTTACACAACGAGTATTTTAAAGGTTTTTTCAATATTTTTCAAAACACAGTGACAGTGATGACGGTTCTCTTTGTCACGTCTTTGACGTGACAAAGAGAACCGTCCCCACTGTCACCTGAGAAACATCAGGCTTTCAGACCCGAAAAATGCGGCGTAGTCATTGACTACGCCGTTTATTCCGCCATCGTAGTTGAATTATTCCGCCACATGTGATAAAATGAAAAGCACCGGAAGGGAAGCTGTAATCAACAGCTTTGCACACGCGCGTTATGATCTATCCGTTCATATCTGAGAAATGAAGTGATCGCAAAAACGCTTTATCTCTGCAAGGATGTTGAGACCTTCGGATCGGTTCAAACAAAACGGGTTATTGGAAAGTGCTGTAATGGAAAAAATAACACTTTCAATTCATTGGTTTTCATTGATATCGGCTCGACTCTGGTGGATGAGGAAGCGGCATATCACCGTAACCAAAACTTCTTGATTTAGTTTCACACATTCTAACGAAGTCTGACTGGAAAACAGCAGCTAATACTGAGGGAACCAAGTTTTTGAGGGTCTCAGTAGCTGGTGCGAGAAAAAGGAACAATATATGAACAGAGTGATTTTGCTGGAAGGACTTCCTGGAACAGGAAAGACGACGAACTCATACAAGCTTTATGAACAACTAGTTAGGAACGGGTGGGATGTCCGCTGGCTGCATGAGGTTTCACAGCCGCATCCCACGCTGTTCTTTTCAGAGGCTTGCCTGACAAAAGAGGAGTACCGGCTTTTTACTGAAAAATATCCGGAAACTGCTGAAATACTGAGCAGCATAGCTGAAATCAGGGCGTCCACTGTGGGGATCGATTATCTGAGCGCAGCAAGAAGGCTGCCCGGACAAGAAAGCGCTGCGTGGTATCAGGAAATTCTGCAATATGATGTGATGGATTTCCCATTGGAACGTTATGAACCGACCGCGTATGAAAAATGGGAAGCCTTCTTGAAAGCAGCATTGCAGGATGATATGATTTACATATTGGACAGCAGCATCTTCCAGTATCAAATTTTTACATATCTGTTGAACGGAGCGGATTATCAGAGACTGGCCGGTTTTGTCCACAGCATTATGAAGATGCTCAGGCCCTTGCACCCTGCCCTGATCTATCTGTACCGGGAAAATACGGAGGATTCTATCGTTTTTATTGAAAAGCAGCGGGGCTTCAAGGCTCTGGAATCCACCTGGGAACGGGATAAAGAGCGGACTTACTATCGAAACAAACAGCAGGACGTAACGGCATATTTCGATTTTCTGAAGGATTACGCAGACTATGCTTCAAGACTTTTTGAGGAATCGGAATGTGAAAAACTCAAAATCGAGATCACAGCGCAAAAGTGGGACCTTTACGAAACGAAAATGCTTCGAGTTCTCGGCATAGCGCATCAGGAGGCGCCTTCCTGTCAAGCAAAGGACGGAACGTATGTAAATGCTTTGCTTGGAGCCTCTTTTTCCATCAAAGATAATATTCTGACAGACCCGGAAGGAGTCCATAGGAGGCTTTCTGCCAAAACACCGACAGAATTCTTTATCGAATGCTTGCCTGAAACATTATGCTTTTTCGGAGATGATACAGTGAAGCTATGCGGTCAGCAGATCATCCCTCAATGGTCAGAAACGGGAACGGTTTATACAAGAGAAAGGGATCAGAGAGAATTGTTATGAACGCAAAGCTGTTAGGACTGTTCAGCGGCTTTCCAATGCATCATTTTTCCGATGAGATCGCGCTGGTGCTTCGGGAGAACCTGCTCCGACGTGAAAAACTTGTTTTTATCAGCGCCTGGCCTGCAGATTACGTACAGAATGACGATGACAGTGACGGGATGCATGAGATGTTTGCGGAACGCGGTATGGCGTTCGCCGAACGTCGTGTGATCGATCGGCGAATGAGCGCAGCGGATGGCGTGAAACAGGTGCGGGCGGCGGACTGTATTTTTCTGATGGGCGGGGATGTGACCCTGCAGATGGCGCTGATTCGTGATCTCGGGCTTAGTTCGGAGCTTCAGGCCAGTAACGCCGTGATCCTCGGTGTCAGTGCGGGGGCCATGAACATGGGTCGATACGTGGCTGAGATTTGGGAATCAAAGGCGATGTATGAAGGGCTTGGTCTGACGGACATCACCGTAAAAGGGCACTATACTGAAGACGCATGGTTTATTCCGGCATTGAAGGAGATCTCCGGAATCCGGCCGGTGGCTGTCATGGAGGATGAAAGCGCGATCTTTATCAAAGCCGGTTCTGTCTGGAAGCTTGGAAATATCCATTGGATCGACAACGGTGAGATACGGGATTGGTTTTCATTGGATATTCCGGATATGTGAAGAAGTATTTGGAGGCAGGATCATAATGGAAAAAGCAACAAGAAAATATCTGGCGGCGGTTGCTGAGAAAGCAGCGCAGATCCCTTTTCATGGATACATTGAAGGGAAAGAATCAAATCTTGAGCCGATCATTCGATTTTTCCATAAATGGACGTTGAGAGAAGCCGATGGCTTATGGTGTGCAGCATTTGTATATTACTGCTGCAGGGAAGCGGGATTTGAGATTCCCATACGGCCGGACGAATGTAAAACCTGCCATCTGGCAGGCTGTATCGCCTGGGAAGAATTTGCGAAAGGCGATGCCCGGATAGAATACCACAAAGGAAAAGAAAGCTTTGCTCCGAAAGCCGGTGACATCGTCATTTATGACAGAGTTTTTAAGAATCGGGAGCATGACCATATGGGCATTGTCCTGCAAAGCACCGGAAACAAGATCATCGCCGCGGAAGGCAATCTGACCAATGCATCCGGGATCATCGAGCGCTCGAGAGATGAGCATATCAGAGGTTATATCAGGATTCCGGACGGATACAGATACCAGAGTATGATGGATTATCAAGCAGATAACCTGATCCTTCATTTCGTAACGGAAAACGATCTGTCCGAAGTCATGCGGACTTGGCCTTCTGACCATCATCCGCTTTCTAACGCGGAGGCACAGGATGCCATCGCGTATATGCGCGGAAACTACGGAAAGAATACGAAAGGCTGTATCTATCATCTTTGTCTTGCGGTGTGCGGGCAGGATCATCCCGGAACGATCATGGGCTGGTGTGGGCTGGATGGCAGCCGCAATCCGGCGGAGCCTGAGATCTTCATCCTTCTGGATGAAGAATACAGAAACCGGGGATACGGAACTCAATGCGTCAGGGAACTTCTGAGGATCGCCGCAGAGGATTATTCGCTTTCCGGCGTGCACGGCGGCTGTGCCAAAGAGAATACTGCTTCCGCTCGGGTTATGGAAAAGGGCGGCATGATACAGTATGGCATGGAAGAAAACGGTGATCCGCTGTTCAGATTTACAGCAAAGGAGAAATCTGAGTGATGAAAAAGAGACTGATCCTCATCAGCGGATCTCCATGCGTGGGCAAGACTGCCGTGGGCACGAGGCTCTTTGAGAGCTATGACAACAGCGCGTAGAAAAGAAGAAATACGATCGATTTGGATCACAAGTTACTGGAAAGATAACTCCAAATAGCTGGTTTGATGAGTTACAAAAATACCGGCCTGCCGCATAAACAGCAGACCGGTATTCCTTTTGCCAACCTGTCAGACAGTCGCCCAGTTATTCAAAACTTTCTTATGAGCATCTGCCTTTTTGGACACTCTTTTTGAAAATACAATAATCAACTTATTAGGTACACCTCATCCGGCTACTCCGCAGCCACCTTCACTTCGCCAGTGAGGCATCTCAACCGATGCTACTGGCCACTTCGAGAGCAAGCTCTCTCAGTGACCGTTCACTCAGCCCCCAGTTTGCAAGTGAACTTGCACTGAGGGCATTCCTTTATCGCCCAAAAAAGGTCAGGGCGGTTTCCCACCCTGACCTTCAATGCCACTTTATCAATAAATTGTTGAAATTACTTAACCTTCTCAGCTACGAAATGAAGCACGATATCTGCACCGGAATCTTTGATCAGTTTAGTAAGTCTCTTTTGCTCCTTATCGAGCTGTTTTTTAGTCTTGACATAGGAGAGGTTGATCGTAAGCTCCGTAATTCCTTCAAATGCACCCTTTTCTATCGTGGTAACCTTACCGTTAAAGATAATATTTGTAAGGTTATCGCAGCCTGCAAAAGCACCTGCACCTATTTTCTTAACATACTTTCCGAGCTTGATGCTCTTTAAGTCATCGTTGCCGGCAAAAGCATTCTTCGCGATCGAAGTAACCTTATGCCTTACGCCGCCTGCCTTGACAGATTTTCCGATTACTACGTTTCCTTTAGCATCGGGAGTCTTTTCCGTAACGGAGAATTCCCCGTTTTTGCTCATGCTGTAGCTTGTGGTCGAAGTGTTTTCACCATCGTTGGAAACAACAGAATATGTTCCTTTACCGTTCTTCTTCTGTTCAAAGGTCTTAACCAGTGTTGAACCGTCATCGTAAACAGTCTCCGAAACACTCTTCTTTGCGCCGTTGCCCTTCTTTTCGGTATTTGTCGTTACAGTCTTGCCTTCAGTCTGAGTGACGGTCTTCTTTGTCTCCTGTATCAGGTTACCTTCCGTATCGGTCATCTTGACGTTGTTAACAGTCTTGTCGTCACTTGTCATCTGATAGATTGTTTCAACAATATCAGATGTAGGGAAAACTATCTTGGAAGTTGTCTCTGTTGTAGTCCCTGTTACTTCGGTCTTTGTCTCAGATGTCTTAACCACATTTCCGTTCTTGTCCGTCTTGGTTTCACTGGACTCGGTCACGGAACCGTTTTCCGTCTGAGTTTCTTTCGTTGTCTCTTTGATCACATTACCGGACTTATCGGTCGTAGTTCTCTGTACAGTCTCGGTCTTTCCGTCAGCACTCGTTGTTTTCTCTTCAACCGTCTTGGGTCCGTCATTACCCGAAGGCTTGTCGCCATCCGGATTAACGTTATCATTGATAACCTGACCGCCGCCCGAGGTATTATAATTGTTATAATTGTTATTATTGTTATTATTGTTGTTATTGTTGTTATTATTGTTATTATTGTTATTGTTATTATTATTGTTATTATTGTTACTCTGGCCGCCGCCCGAAGGATTCTGTACCGATACAGTTACCTTAATATATGCTGCATCTATATCCTCATATAATTCTCCGCCATCGACCTTATACCATACATAATAGGTTCCGGCATTTTTCCCTTTAGGTATATTGCTACTATATGCACCTGCTTCAGGAGCTGTTTCGGTAGTTGTAACCGCATACTTAAATGTACCGCCGTCTGCTTTTCCCTCTGTTACAAGTGCTTTTTCACTGCCGTCTGCCGTAAAATTATTTGCCAAAGGAGGTACAGTAATCTTATTTTTCCCTTTATTTACAACAAATGTCTTTGTAACCGAACCTACATAATCACCCTTACCGGTAACTGTAACATAATAATCTCCGGGCTTCACAGGTGTTATTTCTGTATTGTTTTGGGTTATAATTACGGAATAATCCTTTCCTAAAGTAAGCTCTCCGCTCTCTGAACTAACCTTCACAGCAGGAGTAAGGTTATTTCCCGTATAATCTTGTGCAGGGATATCTGCAACCTTAAAAGTCTTTTTATAGTACAATTTACCTTCATCAAGGACTACGGTATAGTATTTATTATCACTGGTGAAAACTTTTGCATCGTCAGCTGAGATATTATATGAGCCTTCAGCGGTTGCTAATTCTCCGTTGGCAAGAAAATATTCCGAAAGATCAAGATCATATTTTTTAAGCGATGCTCCGATATTTCCCGTTAATTCTCCGGAAATTGAAAATTCGCTCTCGGCACCAACTAATAGATTGCTGTCTTCTTCAGTATAATCTGTTTTAATCAGTTTATTATCTTTAATAGAAACATTTCCTATAATTTTAAATTTAGAACCATAAACTCCAACTCCACCATTATCTTCTTTGGCAATGTTTTCGGAAATTTCTCCGCCTTCCATTATAAAAGTACAATAAAGATCACCAATAACTGCTACTCCACTCGAAATATCTATAGAACCATGAACTCCAACTCCACCATCAACTTCGGCTGTATTCTTGGAAATTTTTCCGGCTGTCATTTTAAAGGTCGCACCTGCACGACCAGTCGGGGAAACATTAACTCCGCCACCACATGCTGCTGCATTTTCAGTGATTTCTCCACCTGTCATTGTAAAGGTTGTTGAATCTGAAACCGTTACTCCACCTCCACCACCTGTAAGTAAAGTTTGGAGATTTTCATTATAAACTGCTTCATTTCCGGTGATTTTTCCACCTGACATTGCAAATTCGGTATTATTACCAATAGTAAAAACTCCACCACCGTTTATTGCAGTATTTTCAGAGATTTCTCCACCGGTCATTGTACCGGTCTTACCTGAAGTGTCATACACTCCGCCGCCTTCTCCTCCAAATTGATTAACTGCATCATATTCTGCCTTGTTCCCGGTGATTTTTCCGCCTTTCATAGTAAAGATTCCATTTTCACCAACAAAAATTCCGCCACCTTTTACAGCTGTATTGTCAGTGATAGTTCCACTTTCCATTGTAATGGTAGCACTATCAGCTAACAAAACTCCGCCACCAGTCCTATTTGCGGTATTCCCGGAGATGTTTCCGCCTTTCATAGTAAAGGTTCCATTTGCACCAACAAAAATTCCGCCACCATCTGTTGCGGTATTTCCGGCGAGTTTTCCACTATTTTCTCCTTCTTCCAGCGTAATGATAGTCCCATTTCCATGACCCAAAATTCCACCGCCATTTTTTGCAGTATTGCCGGAAATCTCTCCTTTTGTCATAGTAATGGTTGAATTATATATACAAACTCCACCTCCATTGGTTGCAGTATTTCCCTCTGAGGCAGTTCCGCCGATTATTCCGCCTCCTATTGTGATAGAAGCGTCATCTTTGCCACAAATTCCGCCACCATTGTCTGCGGTATTTCCGGAGATTGTTCCATTGGTCATATTAAAGGTGGCACGCTCTACATAAACTCCGCCTCCAAGACCACTTCTACTTACAGAACTACTATATTCTGCTTTGTTTCCGGTAATTTTTCCGCCATTCATTGTAAAAGAAGCATTTCCAGTAGGATATGAAGTGCTATCATGGTCAACCCAAACTCCGCCACCTTGTTTTGCGGTATTATTGGAGATTTCTCCGCTTGTCATTGTAAAAGTAGATTCTTTTACAAGAACTCCGCCGCCGTAAATAGTGGCTTTATTTTGGGAGATGATTCCACCATTCATTGTGACGATTGCTCCATTCTCCACAAGAATTCCACCGCCGTTATCTGCAACATTTCCAACTATGTTAATATTCTCAATATTTACAGTACAATCCTCTGTGGCAAAAATCGCGCCACCAAAACCCATATAACCCGTTCCACCGGTGATATATCCGCCAGTAACCATTACATAATCAGTACCGGCCTCCGGCTCATCTTCACTAACAGCTATACCACAACTTTGATCATTTAAAGATATATAATGAACCGGTATATTTTTAGTTCGTGAATCCTTTAAGTTAACAGTACTACCTGAAGCCGCATATATTACGGTATCATATTGACTTTGCATTATTCCATAACCATTAAAATCAATGGTGTATGTATTAGCATCAGAAAATTCTATTCCTTCCGATACTGTTACATCTTTTTGAAGCTTAAGTGTACTTCCGCTATTCTCTTTTAATTTAGCTATAGCATATTCAAAGTTTTCAAATATGTGTGTTTGATCTCCGTATGTTACGATTGCAACAATTTCTGAATCTGCAGATACAGGTATGTATCCTGTCACCGGTATCTGTGAAACAGACAGTACAAGTCCTAACAATACCGCACAAAGCCGCTTAAAAATACCTTTGGTTTTCATATTTCCTCCTTTTTAAACTGTAAACCGATTTATTTATAGCCCAACAAATTATAGTCTATACGCTAATCCGGTTTTTTTCAACAGATTTTTGGCAAAAAACAAAAGAGTGTCCCTTTTGGACACTCTTTTTGAAAATACAATAATCAACTTATTAGGTATACCTCATCCGGCTGCTTTGCAGCCACCTTCCCCTTGAAGGGGAAGGCTTAAACATAAAGGACCTTATCAATTTTCTTGCTTGTTCTTTAACCCATACTCCAAATATAGTTTTTCCCTATATTCAGGATCTTCTGCACACTTTGAAATATCCTCATTTCTGCCTAACGAAGTCAATTTAAGGATTAATCTTGCAAAAAGACTTTCGCCTTCTTCTCTTCCAAGATATCTTATCATTGATCCTACACCACTCATAGCATCTACCTCCTTTGCTACATTTTCGGACAGGGGACCTGTTTGCTCCATTATTCTTTCCTTGTCGTAGGTTAAGACGCCCTTCAGATAATCCAGTATCTGTATGTTAGTTTCCGATGATGTATCTAACATTACCATCACTACTTCCATCAGATCGTAGTTTATCTCATCTTCCTCGACGATTCCATATATGTCTTCTTTAGTGAATCGATATCTGCTCACTGTATTCTTAAGTCTCTTTGGCATCTTAGGATCGTAACATATCCATATGCTATAGCACTTTTGCAGTTTCCCATAATCGGATTCATCTGTCAAGATGCCAAGCTGCCTCGAAAGACTTCTCGCCACATAATATATTCCTCTCTTTGTCAAAGGATATCCCGGATGATACTTCCCTTGTGGTTCGATATCAACATACAGTTGGAAATTCACTTTAGTACGTATGTCTGTCGGTAATGCCACCTTAAAGAATACATCAAAATATATGGTCTTGTCCGATACTGACTTTAGTACCGGGTCAGTTGATTCTAGCCTTATATCCCTGCCGGCAGGATGATCACCAACGGTCTCAATCTTTGATATACTGGCCTCATCTATCAGTTTTTGGATTTCCCGAACTGATAAATCCTTATATTCCTTTATAGTTTCCTTTAGGATTGGTGCCAATATCTCTTTATTCATAAAAAGATCATGGCATTTTACATCCATAGTCCCTTCAGCGTCCTTGACATTGTCTATCAAATTGCTTGTCTCGTTCTGCAAATATAATTTTCCTCCGATTCACATACTTTCTCTAGATATATTATACTACCAAAATCTACGCAGTGCAATATATTTTTGATTTTATACTCATTAACAAAGTATTAAACTGCACCTCATCCGGCTGCTCCGCAGCCACCTTCACTTCGCCAGTGAGGCATCTCAACCACTTCGTGGTAGAGATAATCCCCTTAAAGGGGAAGGCTTACAAAAAGGTCAGGGCGGTTTCCCACCCTGACCTTCAATGCCACTTTATCAATAAATTGTTGAAATTACTTAACCTTCTCAGCTACGAAATTAAGCACGATATCTGCGCCGGATTTTTTGAACAGTGCAGCAAGTCTCTTTTTCTCCTTATTGAGCTGTTTTTTAGTCTTGACATAGGAGAGGTTGATCGTAAGCTCCGTAATCCCTTCAAATGCTCCCTTTTCTATCGTCGTAACCTTACCGTTAAAGATAATGTTTGTAAGGTTATCGCAGCCTGCAAATGCACCTGCACCTATTTTCTTAACATACTTTCCGAGCTTGATGCTCTTTAAGTCATCGTTGCCGGCAAATGCATTCTTCGCGATCGAAGTAACCTTATGCCTTACGCCGCCTGCCTTGACCGAGCTTCCGATCACCACGTTTCCTTTAGCATCGGGAGTCTTTTCCGTAACGGAGAATTCCCCGTTTTTGCTCATGCTGTAGCTTGTGGTCGAAGTGTTTTCACCAT
>JAEEVO010000021.1 GCA_016290905.1 Lachnospiraceae bacterium
ACCTATCTGCGACCGCTTGTTTCTGAAAAACTAAGCCAAACATTGCGTTAAATATGAGTTTATATTTGTTTCTTTGTCATCCTGAGGAACATCGTGACGAAGGATCTTAAGATTCTTCGCTTCGCTCAGAATGACACCGGATAACCGGAATCAGATTTCTTTATTTCTTCTTAGGTCTCTTAGCGCCGTACTTGGAACGAGCCTGCATACGCTTTGCTACGCCTGCTGTATCAAGAGTTCCGCGGATGATATGGTATCTGGTACCGGGAAGATCCTTAACACGGCCTCCACGTACAAGAACAACACTATGCTCCTGAAGGTTATGTCCTTCACCGGGGATATAGCTTGTTACTTCCATACCGTTTGAAAGACGAACTCTGGCAATCTTACGAAGAGCTGAGTTAGGCTTCTTAGGTGTAGTAGTCTTAACTGCTGTACATACGCCACGCTTCTGGGGTGAAGACATATCAAATGACTTCTTATTTAATGAGTTGAAGCTTACCTGAAGTGCGGGAGCAGTTGACTTTTTCTCAACAGTCTGTCTGCCTTTCCTAACTAACTGATTAAATGTAGGCATTAATTTTTCCTCCTTTTACGAATTTTAAGTAGCTGCCGGTGATAGTACCGGCAAATTCGCGGTCGCATGCACTTTCGGGCACTAAAATAAAGCCGCAAAAAGTGCGTACAAGGTGCATTATACAAAGATTTTTTCGGGATGTCAAGTGTTTTTTGGATTTTTTATTGAGGGGGACATCAAGCGGTTACGATCGCATTTGCGGCCTGGAGGCCGAATTTCTCTACTGCGTTCTCGCGCATCTTGTACTTCAATATCTTGCCGGCGGCATTCATCGGGAAGGAATCGACAAAATCAACATATCTCGGGATCTTGTGCTTTGCCATGTTCTTCCTTACGTAATCCTTGAGCTCGTCCGCCGTCATGGTCTCGCCTTCTTTTAAGATGACGCATGCCATGATCTCCTCGCCGTAATCACGGTCCGGAACTCCGATTACCTGAACGTCGTCTACCTTCGGATGTGTATAGATGAACTCTTCTATTTCCTTGGGATATATGTTTTCGCCGCCGCGGATGATCATATCCTTGATACGGCCTGTGATCTTGAAGTTTCCTTCGGGAGTACGCCTTGCAAGGTCTCCTGTGTGCAGCCAGCCGTTCTCGTCGATGGCTGCCGCGGTAGCCTCGGGCATCTTGTAGTATCCCTTCATTATATTATAGCCGCGCGCTACGAACTCGCCGTCCACGTTGTCGGGGAGATCTGCGCCGGTCTCGGGATCTACGATCTTGCATTCCACGCCGTAGAAGGGTCCGCCCACGGTATTAACCCTCACCTCAAGCGAGTCTGTGGTCTTTGACATTGTACATCCCGGCGAAGCCTCAGTCTGACCGTATACTATGACGATCTCGGTCATGTTCATCTTATCAACAACCTCCTGCATAACCTTAATGGGACAGGGGCTGCCGGCCATGATACCGGTTCTCATATGTGAGAAGTCGGTCTTGTCAAAGTTTTCATGTCCGAGCATAGCAATGAACATGGTAGGTACGCCGTGGAAGGCAGTTATTTTTTCCCTGTTGATACAGTCAAGACCTTTTCTTGGCGAGAATGCCGTGATCGGGCACATGGTGGTGCCGTGTGTCATGGATGCGGTCATGGCGAGTACCATACCGAAGCAGTGGAACATGGGTACCTGGATCATCATTCTGTCGGCAGTTGATAAGTCCATACCGTCGCCGATGGTCTTGCCGTTATTTACAACATTGTAATGTGTAAGCATTACACCCTTGGGGAATCCTGTGGTTCCCGAAGTGTACTGCATGTTGCAGACATCGTTCTTATTGATGAATTTACGTCTGAATTCAACTTCTTTCTGTGAAACAGTATCCGAAAGGGAGATCGCCTCGTCCCAGGTGTAGCAGCCGGGATGCTTTGCACCGGCTACAACAACGTTCTTAAGAACCGGAAGGCGTTCTGCCGAAAGATGTCCGGGCTGGCAGTCCTTTAACTCGGGACAGAGCTCATTTATTATCCCGACATAGTCGATATCTTTGTAGTTTTCGATCATTACCAGTGTCTGGGTGTCAGACTGGCGGAGCAGATACTCTATCTCATGTACACGGTATGCCGTATTTACGGTAACGAGCACGGCTCCGATCTTTGTGGTTGCCCAGAAGGTGATATACCATTGGGGAACATTGGTCGCCCAGATGGCTACGTGGTCGCCCCGCCTTACTCCCATTGCGATAAGGCTTCGTGCGAATGTGTCTACATCATTTCTGAATTCTATGTATGTTCTTGTATAATCAAGCTCGGTATAGCGGAACGCATACTGATCGGGGAACTCCTTGCACATCCTGTCAAGAACGTCCGGGAAGGTGTAGTCTATGAGCTGTTCCTTGGGCCATACATACTTTCCTGTATGTGTCTTGTTGTCCTGAAGCTTGTCGTCGCGTTCGGCACGGTATTCTGCCATGTAATTTGCAAAATGAGGGAATGCGATGCCGGCATTCTGTAATTCTCTGTCCCAGCGCTTAACCCATTCGAGTGAAACATAGCCCGAATATCCTATTTCTGCGAGCGAAGCGAATATGCTCTTTAACGGCATGTCGCCCTGTCCCATAAGCTTATACTTGGGCTTTCCGTTTACCATTATGCTGTCCTTTACATGGACATGTTTGATATATGCGCCGATATTCTTTACGGTCTCTTCGGGTGATTCCTCCATGTATCTGTACGGATGATGGATGTCCCAGAGAACCGCAACCCTGTCGCTTCCCGTATTTTCGATAAGTCTCTTCATACGGAGGGTATCGCTGTATACGCCGTTTGTCTCGACAAGGAGCGTGATCCCTTCATATTTGGAGGCGATGGCCGCAAGTTCCTTTAAGACAGATACAACATACTCATCGTCGGCGTCCGATACGGGCTCGGGCTCCTTATCGGCAAGAAGTCTGATATAGGGTGTCTTTAATTTATCAGCGAGTTCTATGTAATCCGATACTTCGCTTATGCATAAATCGTGATCTTCCTTTTCTTTTAGGCAGCATCCTGTATCAAGGCACGGAATCTCGAGTCGTAGCTCGGATAATTTCTTCTTGGTAGCCTCGATCCTTTTTGGACCAAACTCAGGTGTCTTTACCACGGAGATCTCGTCTCCGATACCGCGCATCTCTATTCCGTCAAAGCCTAAATCTTTTGCCATGGAATAGATGTCTACCCAACTAAAGTCGGGCGTAGCAATTGTTGAGAAACTGATTTTCACGATTTTTGTCCTTTCTTATGTGTATTGTGTTAAATAGCTTCGCTGTAGCTTCCGAGATATATGAAACTGTCGCATACTTCATCGAGCTCGTTGATAAGCTGTGTGAGCTTTGGCGAATATGCCGGAATGTCTATGTCAAAGTAAAACATAAACTCAAATTCCTTGTTGGGCAGCGGACGACTCTCAAGCTTTAGCAGGTTGATGCCGAGCATATGGAACTTTGAAAGCACCTTATACAAAGAACCGTATTCGTGGGGAAGTATGAGCATAAGGCTCGTACGGTCCGCGCCGGGATAAATCTCAAGGTTTTTCGATATGCAGATGAAACGTGTGTAATTGTTATCACGGTTCTGTACCGAAGCAGCAAGCGACTTTAATCCGTAATACTTAATGCAGAGTTCTGATGCAAGTGCCGCAACATCGTTCCTGTCGGACTCCGCTACCATCTTGGCTGCCTTTGCCGTATTTTCAAACGGGATGATCTTTACGTTCGGAAGTGTAGCTAAAAACTCCGAGCACTGGCTTATCGCCTGCTCATGTGAATATATCTCCCTGATGTCCTTAAGCTCCGTACCCGGCTTTGCGAGGAGGTCATGAACGATTTTTAATCTCATACTCCTTATTATATAGAAGTTATGTTTCATCATGAGATCGTAAACCGGATTGACCGTACCGGCGTAGCTGTTTTCTACCGGTATTACGCCGTATTTGCAAAGGCCCTTTTCTATAGCCGAGAAAACCGCTTCAAAGCTGTTGAAAAACAGGATGTTTGCATTTTTAAACAATCGGTCACAGGCTATCTGCGAATTTGCTCCCTCGGTTCCCTGACAGGCGACCGTCGTAAAATCGGGGAATACCTTTGCAGTGTTATCCAGAGCCTTAAGTACCCTGCCCGAGACATCACTTTGTGCCGTATCTGCTCCGGTCCTGCTCATCTCGTTCATTAGATTGAATATGACCGGTATGTAATCCCTTATCGTTTCGGGATATTTTGCGGCCTCTTCTATAGCCTTGCGCCTGCGCTGCCTCAGTTCCTCTATCGGAAATTTCTTTTCTCCGATATTGCTTAAGTCCTCGGTCAGTGCCACTCTTTCGGACATAAGCCGGATGATCTCGTCATCTATGCCGTCTATCCTGTTGTTTAATTCCGCTGAGTCCATTTTTTTACCTCGTGTTTTGTACGGGTTGAAAACCGCCCCCATTGTTACTTGATAAGCCTTCCCCTTGAGGGGAAGGTGACCGAACAAAGTGAGGTCGGATGAGGTGTTGCAACAACTTCACCTCATCAGTCAGCTGCGCTGACAGCTTCACTTCGCCAGTGAGGCATCTCAACCACTTCGTGGTAGAGATAATCCCCTCAAGGGGAAGCCTGTGTTAAAAAAAATGCGGCACAGGTCAATCTGTGCCGCATCCTAAAATCGTATTAAACAATCTTATGCATCACAAACCGACCTTACTCTCATCGCTAAAGAGTAAAGCTAAAGATAATAAAAATAGGTTTGCAAAGCCGTATAAACTGTTCATTTCATACTCCGTACAATTATCCTGATCAATCGCAACAAAACGTATTATAATTACATATGGTCATTTTGTCAACAAAAATTTTCAAAACATTATTTTATCGTTATCCTGCCCCGGGGTGCGGCGTACTCCTGACCTATGTTTCCATTAAGGGCAACGTTTATATACTCGGTCAGCGCCTCGTTCAATATGATGCCGGTATCAAACTGAGCGGAAGCTTTTTTAAAGATATAATAGGTATCTCCGCCGCTTGCGCAGAAGTCATTAGTCACTACAGCGTATACATCGGACTTATTAAAGGGTTTGCCGTTTATGCTCTCGATGGTGACTCTTCTTATCTTTTTAGGCGCAAAATAAGATGAATCGGGATACTGTTCGCCCTTCTTATAGCTCTTTTTGGTGTTTACGGTGTACTTTATACCTGAAGCCTGGGGGAATCCGCCGTTTTCATCGGGCGTACAGTAAGTTGATGCTTCAAGAGCCTCAAGTAACTCCGAGCCCCTTACATACACTACCGAAACCGTGCTGATGTAAGGGAACGATGTCTTTATATCATTCATCGTTATATCGCCGGGTTCTATGGATGCACGGATGCTTCCCCCGTTTACCAAAGCGATGACATGTTCGTTGTCCACAAGCAGTCCGTCAGCATTTTTTGTAACTTCCCAGATCATGGCGTCCGTTATAAGGTCGCCTAAGTTCGTCTCTTCGGTCCTGTTTCCGGGAGTCCTTTCACCGTTGAGTTTTACCTCGGATGATGCAAAAACTTCTCCGTATTTCCTGTCAACCTTTTTGATTATCTTTTTAGCCTTCTTTGCAGCATATGCATCGGGGGTAAGGAGCTCTTTTGCCTTTTCCATAGGAATGAGCATCTTGATGACAATCTGCTTTGAAGCATTGTCAATGACGACTGCTCCGAAGTTTTCAAACTTTTGGCCTGTCGACTGTATCGGTTCTCCGTTAGAACCCTCGGTCATGACGGAATGCGAGTTGCCGTCAAGGATGATGTCTATGCCCGTCGTATTATTGTATACATCAATGGAAGTGTTGGGGATAACCTTATCCTCTATGCCAAGATGCGCAAGACATACCACGATATCCGACTCTTCTTTTAAAGCATCAACCTGATCCTGTGCTATTTTATAAAGTTCCTCGCCCCGTGCGATCTTCAAGCCTTTAAGCTTTGATGGATGCGCTTTGGTCATGGCTTCCGGAGTATCCAGCCCGAAAAACCCTATCTTCAGTCCCGACTCGCCCGTCCATACGGTTTTTTCTTCAAAAACCGACTTGCCCTTGGAATTAAGGACATTTGCACATACAACTTTAATCCCGGATTTATCGAGTTTTTTCCTAAGTGCCTTGTATCCGAAATCAAACTCATGATTGCCTATGGTCACGATATCATAAGCCGCAGCTTTCATCATGGTTACGGCTGATTTTCCGCCGTCGAAGGAAACATATATGGATCCCAGGCTGTAATCGCCACTGTCTACGGTAATGACCTCGGCGCCCTTTGCCTCGAGTAGTGTCCTTGCGGCTTTTACATATGCATATCCTTCTATTTCTCCGTGGGTATCGTTCGTATGCAGGATGACTGTTTTCCCGCTAAAGTCCATGTTTAAGAACTCGGCTATCAAGTCCTGTGATTCCGTCCCTGCCGTTTCAGCCGCTTTTGTCTCTTTTCCCGGTAACGCAAGAATAACAGCCAATATTACCGCACATATCAAAAATATATACTTTTTCATAAAACTCTTCCGATAATCTTTCTATTATTTTTCGTCACTCATAACGTCGTTCAAGTCAAAATCCTGTGAAAGGAGAACCGAAAGCTCGGCGTCCTTCTCTGCAACAAGACGTTTAGACTGGTTGAGGATTGCTTCTTCTATCTTATTTCTTGCAAGCCTTCCGTTTCCGGCATCTGCTGCCCTAACCATCTGAACAGCGTTGAAATATGCCGTAAGCGCGGGATCCGCACCCTCGTCTATCGTGTAACCCTTTGACTTTGCTATGGAACGTGCGATCTTAAGCAGCTCCTCGCCCGTATAATCGGGGAAATTGATAACATTCGGGAAACGGCTCTTTAACCCGGAGTTCGAAGTCAGGAACTCCTGCATCTCGTTTGAATAGCCCGCAAGTATTACTATAAGGTTCTCTCGGTTATCCTCTATACCTTTAACAAGAGTATCAATAGCCTCAAGTCCGAAGCTGTCATCCTTTCCTCTGTAAAGGCTGTACGCTTCGTCGATGAACAGCACTCCGCCGACAGCCGATGAAATGACCTGATTAGTAAGAGGCGCCGTATGTCCGACATAACGTCCGACAAGATCCGCCCTCGATACCTCGACGAGCTGTCCGCCCGTAAGCACGCCAATGGCCTTTAAATACTTGCTGATGATCCTTGCAATGGTGGTCTTGCCCGTTCCGGGGCTTCCCGTGAAGATCATGTGCTTGCTTACTTCGCTTGTCTTTAAGCCTTCCTCAGCCCTGCGCTTCTGTACCTTGTAGTACTCCTCAAGGCTGAATATGTATTCCTTAACCTTGTCAAGACCGACGATTGCGGCCATTTCCTTCTTGATCTCTTCAATCTCGCCCCTGAAGCCTTCGGGAAGAAGTGCTGAAAGGTCTATCAGTTCGTCACCGTAATGAGCCTTTATCCTGCCTTCGTCCATGGCAATCTTTAACTTAGCGTCCTTCGGATAATCCCCCTCAAGCTTTGCCTGTGCAAGTGCCTGGAGCACGGAATCATAGAAGTCCTGTACACCCTTAAGCCCTGCCTGGCGTTCCGATCTCGATACGCTGTAATCAAGGAATCCTTCGTCAAATTCAAGCTTAAAGAAGAATCTGTTATCTGCCTTTGTCCTAAGCTTTTCAAGCTCGCCTTCGGCTATCTTTCTTATCGCGTCAACCCCAAGCTCGGAAGTGATGCATACGTCGCCCAGTGCGTTTACGAAGGGCGCGCCCATGATGCCTGCTGCTTTGTCAAGAGGCTTCTCACTTATGAACACGAGGTATTTTCCGTTGGCTGTAAATGCGCTTACCGCCTCGCTTGCAAGTGAATTCTGTACGTTTACCAGCTGTCCCTTCTGCATGATGTAACGCTCGGAAAGCTGGAACCTTCCCTCAATGACGAGTGAAGAAATATGTGATAAGAACGAGGGATGGCAGTTCTCAAAGTTTTCAAAAAGCACAATTCTCGAATTACATGAAAGAGCCGAAAAAATATCCTGAAGGAAAAGCTTTTCCATGGAAGCATCGGTGTATATGCCAAGGTCCAATACCCTTATGTCGGGGTTGCGCAATATTCCTCTCTTATTGAGCTCCGTTGCGATTTCCTGAAGAGCATGATGCTTTCCGGTGTCCTTTTTCCCGGAAATGAATATAGTGTTTAAAGCCTTCGGGTTTTCCGGAGGCATAACAAGAGGACGTTTAAATGCTATGACGAGCTTCTTTATGAACTCTTCCTGACCAAAAATCGTCTTTTCAAGCTCTGCGGCAAGTCCGTTGAACTTTTCAAGCGATGCTTCACGTGATGCGGAAAGCTCCTCCTCGGTTTTGGCTGTGCTTCGTGTATCACCCTGCCTGTCGGAAGAGGTCTCGCTATAGGAAGCCGACAAGCCTTCCGGTGAAGAGATGCCGAAATCCTTCATCCAGGAATTGTCAACCCCGGCTTCTATGCCGAAATCTTCTTTGAGGCTGGTGGTGTAATCGTCAAGCGCCCTGTTCAGCTTATCCTGGTTTTCAAGGAGCTGTTTCCTTACGGCGTCGTTCTTTGCCTCAGCCTCTTTTCTCTTTTTCTCTTTTTCGGCAAGAGAATCAAGCTCGGAATTTGCCCTTTGAAACATGCTTGAAATATCGTACATGCCGGTGTTTATGGTCGGCATGGATTTTCCGGTCAGTTTGGCCAGATTATCCATCAGCGTGCCGCCGTTTTTCTTCTGCAGCTTTTTTGCCTGTTCGATCTCAGCCTCGGTATAAACACTTCTCTTGCCGGAATTGCTCATAAAATCGTCTTTCATTTTTTCGTCCTACTTATCTTTTTTCTTATCGTTCTGATTGAGATATGAAAGCTTAAGATTTCCGAGACATACTTCAAGCTTTCTGACATCTCCTTCAAATCTCATCTTGCCGTTTTCGATGCAGCTGCGCATCGTACATTTTTTCTCGCAGATATCCTTAAGTACTTTTGCGGTTGTGGTAAACAGTCCGTCTCTGTCATAGTAATCGTAGGGTTCTATACAGCACTGTCTGTCAGCTACTTCAAAATAGAAGATGCCTTCTCCCTCACCATAAACATTTACCTGGAATGCGATATGCTCGTATATATTCCTCGCATCCGCAAATTCAAACACTTTTCGGACCATTTCAACTATCTGTTCATATGTCATAACGGCCTCCTTTCCCGACTTGTCGTTCAAAAATGAATTCATATTAATCCGACTTTATTTTATCATACATTTCGGGAAATTTCAAACATTCTTTTGAAAAATTGTAATTATTACATATATATTACGCCTTTTTGTGTGAATTTTGAATTGTGGCTGTTATTTTTACACAATAATTTACTTGATCTGCTCGTACAGCGGTCTGTGGATCCGCTGACGGGTTATCTCGACCAGGTTAAGTGCGGTCATATCAACAAGCTTTGCCGGTATATGATCTTTTGAAAGCACCTCCCTGAGCTTTTTCAGCAGCAGGTTCTTATGCTCCTCCTTCTTCATGTCGATAAAATCGACTATGATGATGCCCGAAAGGTTCCTGAGCCTAAGCTGCCTGCCTATCTCCTCCGCTGCCTCGAGATTTACCTTTAAGAATGTTTCCTCAGTATCCTCCTTGCCTGTGATTGCCTTTCCTGTGTTGACATCTATCGAGACAAGCGCTTCCGTCGGCTGTATGATAAGGTATGCGCCCGAGCTTAGCCATGATCTCTCAAAGAGTGCCTTCTGCAATTTGCTCTCTATGCCGTAAAGAGTTGAAAGTGAAATGCTGTCGTCCTCGTAAAACTCAAGCTTTGCAAGCTCATCCTTTGGGCAGGTCTCAAGATATCTCTTTATTTCCTCATATATTTCCCGGTCATCGGTTTTTATGCTCTCTATCTCAGAGGAATATCCGTCCCTGATCTCGCTTATGTACTGGGGCGGAGCGGAAAAGAGCAGCGAATAGCAGGTTCTGTGTATGCCGTTCTTTGTGATGGAATCATATTCTTCCTTCAGCTTCTTTACTTCCGCTATCAGCTCCTCTTCCGGAACAAATGCGGCATTCGTCCTTACTATGAACCCGTAATCTTCTTCCGTATACGGCTTTATCAGTTCTTTAAGCCTGTTCCTTTCGGCTTCGTCAGCTATTTTAGAGGAAACGCCGACAGTGTTTTTTCCCTTTACAAGAACCGCATACCTTCCGGTCAGGCTGATGTTCGTGGTACCGTTCAGCGCTTTTGTCTTTGTGGCGTCCTTTGCTATCTGGACGATCACCTCGTCACCGACCCTTATCGGATGTTTCTTCAAATCGGCAAATATCGGATCGGGGTTTTCGTTTAAGGAAAGATAACAGATCTCTTTTCCGCTTATCTCAACAAATGCGGCGTTTATGTTTTTTACAATATTCCTGACCTTTCCCAGATAAATATTCCCTACGGCGGCTTTTGCCTCTGTTTTGTCGGAGCGGACGGTTATCATTTCCTTATCTTCATAAAGCGATGTGATGATCCTGTCCCCGCTTCTTATCACAATGATCGAACTGCCCATTACAAACTCTCCGTTTTTTCTATGTCGCTGTACATCTGCATACGGTGTATCTGAAATGCCAGGGGATTGTATTCCGAGCCCAAGTATGAGAAAAATGCTTCCAATACAAGCTCGGGCTTAATGTTTACTACGCTTCCCGCCGATAGCCTTAAAAAGAAACGTATCCCCGGAGTATAGATATCCGCATGCATAGTTCCTATCGTCCCGAACCCTTCCGGGATTTCTTCGTTTCCTGCCAGACCCGAGGCGTATATGTACGGCTTTATATCCGTCATTTTCTCTCCCGACTTGGTCTTTTTGTTTATGACTATCTCTTTTTCGGATATGAACGCGGCGAATTTTTCTTTTAAATATGTGAGTGTTGCCGCGTCGGTAGCGTCAGTTGCGTCGGGCGCGTCAGGCGCATCAGTAACGTCAGGCGCATCGGGCGCATCAGTAACGTCAGGCGCGTCGGGCGCGTCAGGTGCGTCAGGCTTCGATGCTATGACGAGCTTGTTCTCACCTGCTGCGTTGACCTGCTTTATCGAATAGCCGTCCTTAAGGGAGACCATATAGTCGGCGCCCGCTATAAGCGCCATCGCGTTCTCCGGATGCTTTGTGCCCTCATCCCATGGTATCTGCCTTAATGAAACTATCTCAAAGCCTTCCGTAAGCGCCGAGGAAAGCATGGTGCGAGCAATTTCTTCCGACATAGGATTGCCTTTAGAGTCAGCATCTTCCGTCTCGATGTCCATGTATTCGCCGTCGCTTGTAACTCCTACTCCGAGCGGCTGTGCAAATACCATGAGCTGATGCGGATTAAAGCCCTGAGAGTATTTTATCGGCAGCATCGAACGCCTTACCGCCTTCTGGAAATAGCGCATGACGTCGAGATGACCTATGAACTTCACTACTCCGTATTTTGCAAATCTTATCCTGAATATCATAATTTACCTCTATCTTGGCGCTTAGAAATTTTTACTATAATTTCTAAGCTTTGCTTTCTATACATACCCCTGTATTCCACGAGTTACAACCGCAGCCGCCGCAGCCCTCGCGGCAGTTCTTGGTGATCTCGGCTTTTGAAGCCTTTACATATTCTCTCTCAAGGAACTTTCTCGAGATGCCCGTATCTATAAAATCCCACGGAAGAAGCTCCGATGTATCTCGCTCTCTTGTTGTGTAGAAGCCAAAATCTATGCCGCTTTTTTCGATTGCCTTTTCCCATTTTTTCATGTCAAAGAAATCGGTCCAAGCGTCAAATATGCAGCCTTCCTTGTAAGCTTCAAGTATTACCCTGCCGACACGCCTGTCTCCACGGGCCAGAAGCCCTTCAAGGATGGATGTATTACTGTCATGCCAGTTGTATTTGATGCTCTTATAGTTATGCTCCTGCTTTAAGGTATCCATGAGCAGGGTTTTCCTTCTTAAGTATTCTTCGGGAGTTATCTGTGCCGCCCACTGGAACGGTGTAAAAGGTTTCGGAACGAAATAGGATGTCGAGATGGTAACCTGAACCTTTCCCTGTCTCTCACTCTTGGGCACGGTATCGTAATAAGCCATGGCGATCTTATCCGCAAGATGGGGAATGCCCTCCACATCGCTGTCCTCTTCAAACGGCTGTCCGAGCATGAAATAAAGCTTAACCTTGTTCCAGCCCGCCTTGTAGGCTTCGCAGGCACCGCTTAAGATCGTTTCCTCATCAAGACCCTTGTTTATGATATTTCGCATCCGCTGTGTGCCGGCCTCGGGTGCAAAGGTGATGCTGCTCTTTCTTACGTCCTGCACGCGGCTCATTACATCAAGCGAGAAAGCGTCGATTCTTAAGGAAGGCAGGGATATGTTTATCTTCCTCTCTCCCATTTCTTTAATCAGAAAGTCCATAAGCTCTGCAAGCTTTGTGTAATCGCTTGAACTTAAGGAGCATAGCGTTATCTCCTCATAGCCCGTGGAATTGATCATAGCTATTGCGTATTTCTTAAGGAATTCAAGGCTTCTTTCCCTTATGGGCCTGTAGATCATACCCGCCTGACAGAAACGGCAGCCTCTTATACAGCCGCGCTGGATTTCAAGCGCTACACGGTCCTGTACCGCCCTGATGTACGGAACGACAGGCTTTTCGGGATAAACGGTATCGCTCATGTCCGCTACAACCTGACGCCTGATCTTCTTGGGCACTCCATCTCTTGCATTAAATGCTGCCAAAGTCCCATCTGCGTTGTATTCAGGCTCGTAAAAGGCGGGGACATAGAGCCCTTCGATATTTGCCGCGCGCATGAGGAATTCTTCCCTTGTCTCGCCCTTCTTACGGCTGTCCTTATAGGTCTCCATCAGAAGATCATAGACCGTTTCTCCCTCACCGATATAGATGATGTCAAAAAATAAAGCCAGCGGTTCCGGATTATATGTGCAGGGACCTCCGCCTATAACTATCGGATGCTCCCATGTTCTTTCCTTTGCAAAAAGCGGGATCTGCGAAAGCTCGAGTATCTGCAGGACGTTTGTGTAGCACATCTCATACTGCAGGGTTATCCCAAGAAAATCGAAGTCCTTTATGGGCTGCTGGCTTTCAAGCGCAAAAAGAGGGATGTTCTTCTCCCTCATTATCTTATCAAGATCCGGCCACGGGGAATACACTCTCTCGCAGAAGGTATCCTCTCTCCGGTTAAACAGTTCATACAATATCTGAATGCCGATATGGGACATGCCGACCTCATAAACGTCGGGGAAGCACATGCAGAAACGGATATCCACCTTTTCAGGATCCTTCCATACCGCATTTACTTCATGTCCTATATATCTGGCCGATTTATCCACACTCATCAGAACCTCGTCCGATAATGCCAGTTTTCTCAATTCTCCTACCTCCCGGGGTTATATTTCAATTGTCTTTAGCTCAATTTAGAGTTATTATCCTGAGCTTTCGTTTGTCATCCTGAGCGTTAGCGAAGGATCTGTTCCGGAAGAATCAAAGATTCTTCGCTCCGCTCAGAATGACAATAATTATCAAAATGACAATAATTATCAGAATGACAATAATTTATCAGAATGACACTTGTCAAAATTTACATATGATGATACCACGGATTGCTTTGTTGCAAGCAACTCCCGCAATCCTGCACCCACCTCGAATCTCACGATTTCCCATTGGAAACCGCTTCTTCTCGGTGTTTGACGGCGGTCTTGGTATCATCATAGCACGAATCCCTAACTTTTAAAAGCAATTTTTGTTTTTTGTATTGAAAAATTCCGAAAAATAGTTATAATGGTGATGTTAACATCTCCAACAGCGGTGTCATTATGTTAATGACATTATGTTAATAACACTGCGTTAATTACTGTATAGAGGAGGAACCGCCATGCCCTGGTGTCCGAACTGTAAAAATGAATACCGCGAAGGTATCCTTAAATGTGCCGACTGCGGCGCCGATCTTGTTGCCGAGCTTGAAACCGACAAAGAGATTGCCCCTTTATGTTATCAATATACCGAAGATACTGCAAAGAAGCTTGTCGAATACTTAAGATATTCCAAAATAGCTTCCCAGTACAGATTCGATGAAAACGAGAACGCTTTCCTTGTTACTGTTTTTGAAGAGGATCACAAAAAAGCCCTGGTTGAATATAAGGCTTTTGTTACGGTTGAAGCTAACGCCATCGGACGTTCCCAGATTGCTGCTTCAATGGCAAAAGACGGAGCAAATCCCGAGAGCGACTCCGATGAAGCTCAGGGAGATGACCCAGAGTTATCCCCGGATATAGAGATAGATGAAGAAGCCGCAGAAGCCTATTTCGAGGCAGCTGCCGCAAAGATGTACAAGCCCGCAGGCATATATCAGTCTCAGTCCGAGAAAGCGCACGACTATTCCGCAACAGGCTATACTTTCATTTTCGTAGGTATCGTCCTCTTTGTATTTACTATCTTAAACTTCTGTAATGTCATCAGTGTCTTCTATGAGAATTATCCGACACTCATCATACTGCTTGTCCTTGCGATTGCCGCATGCGGCGTTGGTATCGGTGCCTTCAAGCGTTCAAAAAATGCCGGCTCCCAGGTCGCAGCCGAGGAAAAGCTTACTTCCGATATAAACGAATGGCTTGAGAAGAATAAGAGCATCATGACAGCAGGTCCTTTAAGCGGTGATGACGGTACTCCGGATGAAGTTCTTTACCTTAAGCGTACCGAAACGATGAAATCCGCGCTGTTCAATGTGTTCGGACCTCTTGATGAGGATTACGTTGACAGCCTGATCGATGATTTTTATAATAAGACCTTTTAATACAAGCTCAGCCCACAAAGGAATCAAGTTTCCTTTGTGGGCTGATTTTTTTTGCATATGTACTAAGATAAGTGATAAATAAAACCGTCCCCATTGTCACCTAATTCTTTATGACCTTGACCGTACATGCCAGATACCTTCCGTTTACGATACAGTATACGGTGGTGGTGCCGAGAGCCCGGCCGGTTACCTTTCCGTTTGCTATCTCGGCAATGCTCTGGTTGTCGGTATCCCATCTTACGTCAAGCTTATTGGAGCCGACACCGTCAAGCTGAAGATTTATCTTCGTACTCTCGTACTGGTGCAGTGTTATCTTGGATTTACTGAGTCCCACTACATATACCTTGATCGTACTCTTCTTTCCGGACTTCGACATAACCGTTACGGTTGCCGTACCTACGTTCTTGGCCGTTATCCTTCCGTTACTGTTTACGGTTGCCACCGAAGGGTTGTCAGATGACCAGCCGAACGACTCGGTATAGTTTGC
Organism: Lachnospiraceae bacterium; assembly: GCA_016290905.1. Classification (GTDB taxonomy): domain Bacteria; phylum Bacillota; class Clostridia; order Lachnospirales; family Lachnospiraceae; genus RUG11977. Next base: position 15,285 of record JAEEVO010000021.1, read on the forward strand.
GGGCTGAATGGTATACTGTACAGCCGTACTCTCGCCCGGTACCATTACTACCGACTCCTCCGCAAGGCTTATGCTCGATATAGCAACCGGTGACGTGATATGTACATAACATACCTCATAAACATCCGGATTATCTCCCGAAGTACACTTGATTATACAGTCTCCCGCTTTAAGCGCGGTTATCTTTCCTTTCTTGTTTACAACGGCAACCTTCTCGTTATCCGATGTCCAAATGAGAGGATATGTAACCTTTGCCGGAGTTGTGGTCGCTTTCAGCCTGACTCTCTCTCCCTGCATCAGTTCAACATAAGTAGCACTTAAGTCTATGCTGTTGGTCGCGCGTATTACCCTTACTTCGCAGTCTGCATACGCGCCGCTTCCGTCGGCAGCCTTTACACGGATAACCGCATTTCCTGCCTTAACGCCTTTGATGACGCCCTTCTTTGAAACCTTGACTATCTTCTTGTTGCTGCTCGCCCATTTCACGTTCTTGTTCGTGGCAGTCTCTCCGGAAACGGTCGCATTAAGCTGCAGCTTCTTTCCGACAGCAATCTCAACATAATTATCTACGGTAACCGATGTTACCTTTTCAACGACCGTGATCAGGGAGTACGCCATGAAATCCCCGTCCTCGGTAATACACTTAACAATCGTCGAGCCGCCCTTTAAGGCCTTTATCATGCCGTTATCGTCTACGGAAACCACTTTGGCATCATTGCTTGACCATTTAACCGAAGGATCGCTTGCATTCTTAGGAGTTATGGTGCTTACGAGCTCATAGGTATCACCCACATACATGGTTAATGTAGCCGGAGACACCTTAATGCCGGTTACCTGCTGGGTTACCGTTACGTTACAATATGTAGAAACGCCTGCTTCGGTAGTTGCGAATATTACACAGCTTCCTTTTGCTTTTGCCGTGATCTTACCGGTAACCGAAACCGTTGCAACCTTTGTGTTATTACTCTCGTATTTTATCGTATCTGTGGAATCCGAAGGCTTCAGGAGCGTTTCCAGGATATAGTTCTCACCAACGTTCAGGGTAAGATCCTTAACATCCATGCTGATGCCGGTCGCATTCCTCAAAACCGTTACCGTACATGTCGTAAATACTCCGGTCCCGTCCTGCGCCTGTGCCGTAATAACACAGTTACCGGTGTTCTTTGCGGTAAAGAAGCCTGTTGCGTCAACGGTTACGACCTTGGGATCGGTGGATGTCCATTTAAGAGTCTTATCCGAAACCGTCTCGGGACTTATGATATAAGCCATCCTGTAGGTGTCGCCCACGAACATGGTCAGTGTACTCTCGTCAAGAGAGATGCTCTCCATACCCTGAAGGATCGTGAATTTACATACGGCATCCTTTCCGTTTGAAGTAAGTACTATGATGTTTGCGGTACCGGGTTTAACTATGGAAACCTTTCCGTTCTGGTCTACCTTTATGACCTTTTCGTCCGTACTCTTCCAGGTAAGCTTTTCATTGTCGGGCAGTTCCGGAGTACATGTAGCATACAACTGGTAGAAGCCTGCGGATTTCGGTATTACAACCTCTTTGTCCGAAAGAGTGATGGCCGATATGTCAGAAATGACATGAATGAGCATGGTACCGACTATGCCGTTATCCGGATTGACCGCGGTAATAACTGTCGTACCTGTGCTTAATCCCTTGATGTTTGCGGTAATAGGACCTGCATAGGTTATCTCCGCAACCTTGGGGTCTGAAGATGTCCACTTAAGCTGTGCATCAGAGAGTTTAGGATTTATCTCTGCATTGATCGTCAGGCTGTCATCCTTCTTAAGGCGGTCCGATATCGCGGTAAGCTTTATGCTTCCGACCGATGCGACAACCTTTATCGCACACTGTGCTCTCTTGGTTACGCCGCTTCCGACAACAATCTGTACCGTAACTATTGTTTCTCCGACCTTATTGGCCTTAACCAGACCGGATTCGTCAACCGAACATATGGATTTATCGGCACTGCTCCAGTATAACTCACCGTTATAAGGGCTCGGAGCCGTAAGCGAAAGCTGCATCTCTGAGCCTAACGTCATGGTCGCGGATGAAGTATTTATCGCTATACCGTCATAAACGATGACGGTTGTGATCTTCTCTGTAAATGTATTGTGATCGTATCCGAGGCTCTCCGGGAACTCATAATAGTCACCGTAAAGCTTTCTCAGCTTCTCGGCATTCTTGGGAGTAATGCTTACCTTAGCCTCACCTTCTCCGGTGGCGTCAACAACGCCTGTGTTGGAGTTGACCCTGGCTGTATTCGTTCCTTCCTTAACGGAGAATCTGAATATGTCCTCAGGCAGGTTTGAGTTTGTCATGAGGTCATAGGAATCGTAGATATTCGAATTGTAATAGCTTAGTGTAATAGAATCGGCAGGCCACTTTACGGGTACAACAACCACATATTCCAGAGCCAAAAGCTCATCCTTCTTGCCTATAACTTCATACTGACCGGTTTCCGTAGCCTTGTCCTTATCCTTTATCGGTACGGCCGTTACATAGTATACGCCCGCCTTAAGGTTTTCAATGACTACTCTGCCGTTCGAATCACTGGCTGTAAGCTCGGGCTTCTCTATCTCGGAAGACTCAGAAATGCCTTCGCCCTTGAAAACACGCCACTGCAGTGAATTTGCATACTTGGCATTGGTCTGGAACGTGATCGTGGAATCCTTGTACGGATTAAGTACGCCTGTGTTCCTGCTGCTGGTACTGTTACCGGTTACATAAGCCTCGGGGATGACAAACACGTCATAGCTTAAGGTATCGCGTTTTCCAAGCTTTTCGTTCTCGGTACTTGTCTGAACCGAAATCGTTGTAAAGCCGGCGGATTTTGCGGTAACGAGACCGGTAAGCGAGTCAACCTCCGCAACGGAAGGGTTGGTGCTTGACCACTCAAGAGCTGCCGTAAAGGGGCCGAGCTGTGAAGCCTCTATATCACTTCTTACGCTTTGAAGAGTCGTTTCGTCCTCTGCGGTATTGGGATCGTCCGCGACGTACGCATACTTAACATATCTCAGTTTTCTTAAATAATGGGAAGCTTCGGGATGGTCTGCCGAATCCGAAGTATAGAGCTGAACTGTATAATTGTTCAGCTTGGGATCGGTATTACTGTCGCCGTCCTGAGCAACGATGTAACCATAGTAACCGTTAGCTGCGGTTCCCTTTATATTGTTTAAGATCTCCTTGGTCGTAGATACGTTATCCGACCACTGGAGGGGAACATATATCGATACATATGCAGCTGCGGGATAAAGCTTGCCGCCCATCTCAATATCAACGGAAAGACCTGAGAAACCGGGTGATATGATATCCAGGGTAACACTGCCTGTTGTATCATCCTGCGATTTTACCCTTATGATATTGCTGTTACTGACGCCCCAGTTAAACTTCGTTCCCGCTTCAATACCGCTGGGGATACGGAGTCTGATGGTAATGGTCGAGTCTTCCTGATTGTACAGCGAATAGTCGATCGTCGATCCGTCGGGAAGCTCCTCGTTTCCGACAAGGAATATCAGTTTCCCATCTATTGTATCATCTGCTGCGGATATGAATGTGGCCCCGATAACTCCTATCAACAGGGCTGCCACCGCCAAAAGCACGAAAAATTTTCCAGTCTTTCTCATATATGTCTTACCTCCGGGTTACCGTTCGCTTCCTTAGTAAAAAAGGATCTACGGTGCGACAGCACTGTAAATCCTTTTGCATACAATACACCTATTATTATATCGGCATAATCCGGAAAAACCTTAACTGTTTTCTTTTTTTGACGATATGGAAAAATTATCGTCTATGATCTTCTCAATCATCATCTTCTTCATGTATACGTCAAAGCAGAGCATTGCAATGAACGTAAATGCCTGGAGGTAATCTCTTTCCTTGGGATCCTTTACCTTTTCAAAGCTTTCTTTAGACGTAAAGTATTTCCTGATGACATCCCTTGTGAGCACGAACGACTGGTCATATTCCAGATCGAAGATCTCTTTATAAATACATTCCATATCTATGGAACCGTTATCCCCGAAAAACATATCGGTAAGAGGCTTCAGTATGCTCTGCATGTCATCCATCGGCATGACATTTTTCAGATAATAAATGAAAAGCAGCGTATACATATGATCCTTTGTATACTTTTTCTTTTCCGGAGAAGGAAGCAGGTCATTCTTCGTATAGTTATTTATCATTGTCTTGGTGAGAAGCTTATCATCCGAACGTCTCTTGGAGCTTTCAAGATGCTCATCCATGAACTTCGTTACCTGATCCATATACAGGTCTATGTTCGGAACCTCACCCGGCTGCACATAATTCGTAGACTTCATCTTGTTCAGGATTGATAGCATATAGGAATTGTTTTCATCCTTCAGCATCTCCCTGAGTCTTTTAACTGCAGCAGCCGAAATATTGCTGTCTTTTGAACGGGCCATTTCCTTCATCCTTTTTGCCGTTGATTATTCCTCGGTGTCTTCCTTCTTCTCGTCTTCAGCGTCATCAAAATCATCAAGATCGTCGATATCTTCAAAATCGTCGAAGTCGTCATCCTCTTCGTAATCCTTGAGATAATCGGGCTTAACAAGCTTGTAAACGAAGTAAGCGATAGCAACTATTGCTGCAACTGCAAGAATGATGGAAACCACGATGATAGCGGTATTCTTCTTATCTTCCTTCTTTTCCTTCTCCTTCTTGTGAATGATCTCCTTGATCTTTGACTCTGCGATCAGATCGTCAAACTTTTTCTTAGCGTTGTCCTTAAAATTTTTGCACTTAAGACACATAACCCCCACATCCTTTCATGTTTTTTCTATTTCCCGCAGCCGGGCACCGTTACACGATTTTTATTATGTCCGTAACAATTCTGTAACGAAGCCGGGCAGATCGGATACTACATACTATACTATAGCATACTTTTTTCAATATTTCCAGTATTTTTTTATAAAGTTGTTAACTAAAAAACCGTAAAGATTCTTCGCTTCGCTCAGAATGACATATAGGAAGTTTAACAGAGTTACCAATAAAGTATGAAAAAGGCGCTCCCGGTATGGGAACGCCTTCTTTATGCTTTTATAAGTTTTTATCATAATGCCGATCAGTTAAATGCATCCTTAACGTCTTCTGCTGCATCCTCAACTGCTTCCTTTGCGTCATCAAGAGCATCCTTAGCTTCGTCGCCGTTGATATTCAGAGAAACGTACTCGGGAGATTCCTCGTCCTCATCCTCGTCAAGATCGAAATCGTCGATATCGTCATCGAAATCGTCATCCTCTGTATCCTTAGCGATGAACTTCTTGTATGCGCAGTATGCACCAAAACCTGCAGCTGCAGCACCGGCTGCACCCAAAACTAACTTAAAAAGCTTTTTCATGTTACGTCTCCTTTCAAAATAGAAGTAATCTCTTCTTCATTATTCTCTATTATAAATGCAAATCGCAAAAAAGTAAAGTTAAAAAATTATGAACGGAAATTTTTTTTGTTGACAAGAAGGATTCAAATCGTTATACTCAATTCTGTCTGTGATTTGTCGTATCCAAAAAACGGAGCGATCCTGTGAACGGATATGGCACGATCACAATAGGAGGTAATGGTGAACGTCACTTTGAAAAAAATCATAAAATATACCATAAATGTTTTATTGATCATCGGTATAACAGTAATTGCTTTAAATATATTGTTCAAAGATAATGAACCGGGGGCTATCCTGCGTGAGATCACGGAGGCCGACTACAGATGGCTTCTTGTTGCAGTTGTCCTCATGGTCGGTTTTGTGTGCGCCGAATCAATACAGATGAGGATGCTTTTAAAGGGCATGAAGCAAAAGGTAAGCCTGTTCAAATGTATCCTGCTGTCAAACATCGGCTTCTTCTTCAGTCAGATCACGCCAAGCGCATCGGGCGGGCAGCCGCTCCAGATCGTATACATGACAAAGCTGGGAGTAAACGGTTTCGTTTCAACCCTTGTCTGTATGATGGTAACCTTAGTTTACAAGCTTACGCTCGTAGGTCTTTTCATTATCATACTTATCATACAGCCCGGATTCGTGCTCTCTTCCATACATGATGTGCTTTTCTTCTTTATAATAGGCATCCTGATCCAGGCCGGAGTAGGCTTTTTCCTGTTGGCCTGCGTGCTCAAGCCGTCGCTTGCCATGGGAGTTGTAACCAAATCGATAAGCCTCGGGACAAAGCTTCACATAGTAAGGCATCCCGAAGAGACCAGGCAGAAGGCCGAAACTTCCATCAAGCAATATGTTGCAGCTTCCGACTTCTTAAAAAAGAACACGCATATCATGTGGAAAATGGCCATCATCACATTCCTGCAGCGTCTTGCGTACTTTTCCGTGGCATTCTGCGTTGCAATGGCCCTCAATGTCGAGGAGTGCAACTTCTTAAAGATCGTATCCCTTCAGATAATCCTTTCGCTTGCCGTAGATATGCTCCCCTTACCCGGTGCCTCCGGCGCAAACGAGATCCTATTCACAACACTGCAGAGTGAGATCTTTAAGAACAAGGTTTCCGCAGGACTTCTCTTAAACCGCGGCATAACATATTATCTTCTCGCCATAGTAACCGGCGTATTTACTCTTTTTGCACATTTGTATTTCAAAAAGATCCGTTCCGGATCGCAGGCCCTGGCACAGGAAGAAGATACCTGTACCGAACCCGGAACCGCAGCGGATCCCCAGATTGAAAAGCAGAACTAAAGCCTGATCAAAGCTTTCAGCCCTCTGCTTTTTTTAATTTCGCAAATGATGCCAGCATCTTTTTCCTGCCCGCAGGAAAATCAACGGTAACCTCAAAGTCCTTTTCTCCCTTTGATATGTCTGCTACCGTTCCGATGCCGAATTTTATGTGCTTTACTTTGTCCCCGACCTCATAGCCGAGCGCCGAAGCGTCCGTTACCGGCTTGCTTATGCCGGGCATGGATATATATGGATTATCATTAAGTGTTACTTTTCCGTTCCGGCTTCCCGCATCCTTTTCCCTGAATGCGCGGCTGTGACCTTCTTCTTCCTTTATCATCTGCATGCTCCTTGACTGATTATTGAAACGCTGATTGACTGCGGCGCTGCCGCTTACGGTATTACTCCGGCCTATGCCGCCCTTGACAGATAAGAGATGGCGCGGTATTTCCCTTATGAAACGCGACGGAGCGTTAAACGCAATGTTCCCATGCATCATGCGGGTGGTCGCCGAGCTTAGGAAAAGCCTTTTCTTTGCACGGGTTATACCGACATAGCAAAGTCTGCGCTCCTCTTCGATCTCTTCCTCGGGATCGTCCGCATTTAGTGACATGGAGCTTGGGAATATATTCTCCTCCATGCCTGCCAGAAATACATTTTCAAACTCAAGACCCTTGGCGCTGTGTATCGTCATGAGAACAACCATGTCGGAATCCTCCGAATAGCTGTCTATGTCGCCGACCAGAGCAACCTCCTCAAGGAAACCCGCCAGGCTCGGAGGCTCATCGCCGGTTTCGGCTTCGGCCTCGTAATCCGCAAGCTTGTTTAAGAGCTCCTCGACATTTTCCTGACGTTCCTCAAGTTTAACATCATCATCCTCATCGGCAAGATAATCGAAGTATTCTATATCCTCCAGAAGGTCGTTTACCAGCTCCTTTAAGGAGGATACCTTGGTAAGACGGCTTTTTAACGATTCTATCAATGCCACGAAACGGCTTATGCCTACTGCCGCACGTCCCGCGCCCAGCTCCTTCGCAAAGGCCGCGTCGTCCGCAACACGCCTGAATACGCTGTATAAGCTTATCTCCCTTTCCGAGGCGTAAATCGATAGCTTGTCAAGGCTTGTCGCTCCCACGCCGCGCTTTGGTATGTTTATGATCCTTCTTAACGCTATATCGTCCGTGCTTCCGGAAATAACCCTCAGATATGCAAGTATATCCTTTATTTCCTTTCGCTGATAGAAGTTTATGCTTCCGATGATACGGTACGGGATTCCTCTCATCACAAGACGTTCCTCAAATATACGTGACTGTGCGTTCGTCCTGTACAGGATCGCATAATCCTTGTAATCGGAATTGCCCTCCCTGACATCAAGATATATGTTATTTACGATCTCCGCTGCTTCATCCTTGTCACTCGGGTAAACTGTATAGCTTACGGGCGTACCCTGAGCGTTCTCGGTCCAGAGCTTCTTAACCTTACGCCCCTTGTTGTTCCTTATGACCTCGTTTGCGGCGTCAAGAATGTTCACGGTCGAACGGTAATTCTGCTCAAGCCTTATCACGTTCGCTTCGGGGTAATTATCCTCAAAATCCAGGATGTTCCTTATGTTTGCTCCCCTGAACTTATATATTGACTGGTCGTCATCACCCACAACGCAGAGGTTATGTACGGGATCCCCGAACTCATCGGTGTTGTCCGCAAGGAGCCTTACAAGCTCGAACTGCGCCGTATTCGTATCCTGATACTCGTCCACCATGATGTATCTGAAACGTCTGTGATAGTAATCCAGTATATCCTTGTTTTCCTTAAAAAGCACAACCGTCTTAAAGATCAGGTCGTCAAAATCGAGGGCATTGTTTGCCATAAGCCTTTTCTGGTACTCATCATAGGCTTTCGCATACAGCTTTTTATCCGGACTCCCGTCAAAGAACGAGCCTTCAAGAAATGCCTGCGGGCCGATCAGCTCGTCCTTTGCGCTTGATATGACACCAAGGAAGGTCTTATCCTTATATCTTTTGGGATCGAGGTTCATGCCCTTCAATATGTCCTTCATGAGTGTCTTCTGGTCGTCCCTGTCATATATGACAAAATCCCTTGAGTAACCTAATTTTTCTATAAACCTTCTTAATATCTTTACGCAGGTTGAGTGGAAGGTGCTTGCCCATACGGCCTCGGAACCGGGACCGACGATCTTCGCGATCCTTTCCTTTAGTTCATTAGCCGCTTTATTTGTAAATGTAACAGCCAGTATGTTGTACGGACTGACATTGCATTCGGAAATGAGATACGCCACGCGGTAGGTAAGTACCCTGGTCTTTCCCGAACCCGCTCCCGCAAGGATGAGGAGAGGTCCTTCGGTACATTCGACAGCCCGACGCTGCATATCGTTAAGCCCATCAAGTATGTTGCTCATAAATTCCTCCGGAAACTTTATGAAAAAAAGAACAGACAACGCCTTTGCCTGTCCTTTTTTCCTTATAAAATATTACTCTTTTTTTGTGATTTTGTCAAATGATTTCTGTATCGTCAAAAATCCTGCTTTATTCAGGTCTTGCCGCCCGATTCCGACGTCGTCTTCGGCCAGTTGATGATGTAAGGCGCATAGTATGACGGTATCGAAAGCTCAATGTTCTTTTTCTCATTTGCTGAAACACCGGCAAACCTTATGTAAACGGTACTCTTGTCAGGTACTTTCTTCGAGGTCAGCTTAACCTGTTTGTTCGCCTTCTTTACGCGTGACCACTTAGCTTTGGAGGGATCGAAACTCTCTCCGGCTTTCACTACGCAGTACTCGATCGGGGTCGTTGCCGAAGCCTTGGTGAATGTAAGCATGAGTTTATCTTCGTTAAGAGAAACCTTCACATGTCCTGCATCGCCGAAATCCGGTGCTTTTCCCTGTCCGGGTATCGTTAATACGGTAGTTTTCGAGCAGGCTTTCTTTTCGGTAGCAGCAAATCTGAATTTTATCTTTACGGTATCTCCGATCTTTGACGAAGAATATATAACGGAAGGCGCAATCTCGGCTACCTCCATGTTCTTTGTGCAGGCTACCCATTGCTTGGTGCTTTCATTGTAGTACTCCATGTTTGCCTTTGTATTGATCGTAAGGTTCTTCACATTTACCTTAAGTGAAGGCGCATTGGCCAGCTTGGGTATGCTTATCTTTACTTCTTTGGTAGCGCGGTGTCCCATATGCTCGGCATCCGTTCCGATGACCTGATCGCAGATGAATACTACCTTGCAGCCTTTATAGCGAAGGTCGTTGATCTTCTTTAAGAAATTCTTATATCCTGCGGAGCTCGTGTCAAAAGGAACCGTCATCCAGTTGTAATCGGACTCTTTACGCCACATAAATGACGTATAATCATCATTTCCGTCAAACTCAAAGTCAATGTTTACCTTGTCAAAGGTTACCTTGAAAGCGGAATTTGCCTTTGGGAATACTACCTCAAGCGCTGTAGCGACCTTATTTCCCTTAAAATATACCGTTACATTGGAAGATGGGCTTACCCATGAAATATCCATGATGATATAGCCGCCGTTTGCATCGCTTACGGTCTCTCCCTCAACCTCGGTCCATGTTTTTCTCCCGTCAGAAGAAAAATATACTATGGTATTGCCGTTTTTGTGAACCTTCATCGTGAGTTCGTCATAATCGATGTCACTTACGGTAACTGCAGATTCTGATGCTTTTGCCGTAGAATATCCCGGATCAAGTACTATCTGCCATATGAATGCTGCTGCCAAAACGGTTATGAAAACCCTTAAAAACTGTTTCATGCGATCTCTCATAGATGATACTCCTTTCTATGCTTCGTTGAGACTTCTGTGCCCTTCAGTTATCACCTTAATCTCAGTATGTCATCCTGAGCGTTAGCGAAGGATCTGTACCATGTGGGTTAAAGATTCTTCGCTTCGCTCAGAATGACACTAACTTAATAACATCAAGTTAATGACATTATCTATACTTTTGTCCGTCAGGTTGACGGGTTGATCACCAGCTTATACCCGTCGGTCAGAACAAAACCGTTATCGAACGTGAAATAGATGTAGTTTGCGGTCTTTGTATGAGTCTGATCTATGATCTTGTTCAGCCTATTATTCGAGATGATTACCTTGAAATAAGCGCCGTCCCTCGAAATCTCCTTCAAAATATCAAGTCCGTTAAATGAAACCTCATCAAGAGTGATATCCATCTCCGGATTTGCAATCTTCAGCCAAATGGTCCTGCCTTCATCGTTTACGGTCGTAACGGTGGTTGTAACGCCGTCAACAGTGGTCGTAGTAGTCTCCTCGCCCTGCTTGCCGGTTACAGTCCATGACTGAGGCGATGCGGTGGTTGAAGTATTGTCGCTTACAACAACTGCGGATCTTTCAAATTTAATATTAACCTCGCCCTTGATCGTCTCCCCGCCGTTTAGGTAAACGTCCAGAGGCTTATACGTATCATCACACTTTATCTGACCGTTTTTCTCCATAGCCGCGGTATTTATCGAGATTATCGCGGATCTCTTATGTACGCCCATGGTCGTAACGGTTTCATCATAGATACATGAGAAATACTTCTCGCCTGCACTGTTTGTATCTGACGGAGTAAACGGTACCCCGTCATAAACAAGCTTTGTTATTTCTCTGAGATTGTCTGTAAGCTCTGTCGAGTTATCCTCGGGCAGATACTTTGTGCCGAAATCTATAACAAAGCTGAAGACATTGGGATCGCTGTTCTTCCAGTCGGATTCATTGCCCGTATATATCTTGTTGGACTTGTATATCCTTGTGAATACCTTGAGATAATCTCCGTGATCTCCGGAAAGTCTTGATGTCTTCTTTGATTCGTAGTATGTTATCTCGTCATCCGTAAGAGTCTTTATCACGCTCTTGGGATGGATATAAACCGCTATTCCCTTTTCAAGCGTACTTTCAACGAAATTCTTTGATTCCGAACCCTGCTTATAGTAAATATACCATTCCCTGCCGGTTTCCGAAGAGGTAAGATCGTCAAAGTCTTCAAGTGACATAATTGTCGTTGTGACAACGTACTTGAATTCCTTCTGCTGTTCGGCCGTCATCTTCTGGCGTTCTGCGTCGGTCACTTCCCTAACCTCGGACTTAAAGGTAGATGCACCCGAAGATACGGTCTTTTCGGAAACTGAAGAAGGTACGTTCTTCTTTACGAATTTAATCTCGGATATAGGCTTTTCAATAGCCGTATAAGTTGTAAACGTAAGGTATTCCGATGCATTGCCGGGCCTGCATACGCCGTCTATCGTCGACAGCCATGTAAGCTCGTCATCAAGAGTGCTGAGCTCCTTGGGATATTTGATCTTGTTAAGCCCGACAGTCGGGGACGAAAGTGCGAAATCATCCTCTCCGGACTTTCCTATGGCTTTTTTCCTCACATATATTAAGCTTCCGTCGGGAACCTTTGATTTGTCCAGTGTTACAGCCTTTGAGCTGGATACTGTCTCCCACTTGAGGTCCTTCAGGCTGTCGATGGTTATGCCCTGTTCTATATCGTCATCGGTTACCACACAGTACTCGTACGGAACCTTGTCCGTAGCTACCGGAACGGTAAGCGCCGCGGTCGAAGAACTGGTATAGCTAAGGCTGATGCTGTTCTTTGCCGTCTCGGTTAAGGGCTGCTGTGCGGGTATCTTTACAGTTGTAACGGCTGATATCTGTGTTTTTTCCGTCGCCTTTTTCCTAAACTGGATATAAATATCGGTACCTGCGGTGGTCCCGCCGTTCTGGCAGAGTGCCTGAGCCGCAATCGATGAAAGTGCCTTTACTTCATCCTTTTCTATGGTTTCCCATACTGCGTTTGAAGCAGTGTTTCCGTCCGCATCACAGTACCTGTACTGCATATCCTTCTTTAAGGAAATGGAAAGCTTCGAACCGTCAACTGTGATGGCCGGCGCTGCCGATTTTGCCTTTATCGTAACCGTTGCCTCTTTGCTGGCACGCTGTCCGACGTTATTCCCATTTCCGTTTATGGGTGCGGTCCTGAATACAAGAGTTGCACCCTTTGTGATCATGCCGACAATATTCTGATCGAACCCGCCGCTTGCTGTGGGATAGTCCTTCCACTTGATACTGTCCTTTTTCTTCCACTGCAGAGTTCCCGTCCCCTGACCGGTAAATGTCAGTCCCTTGGTCGGTGAATATGTCACTTTAAGGCTTTTGTTCTGCATGGGAAGGGTAACCGTTACAGCCGTTGTATTAACATCTCCTCTTAATGCAAGGACATAATCCTTGGCTACGGTTATCCATGAAATGTCCATGGTCACAACTCCGTCTTCGGGCTCTACGGACACGGTATCCCATTTCTTTTGCTTGGAATCCGATATCTGCAGTGCGCTGTCCCCGGTTCCGAGCCTGACCTTTATATAACTCTGTTCATAATTTATCTCTTCAACCGATACTTTCTCGGCCGCAGATGCCTTGCCAAAGGCTGTAAGCAGAACGAAAATCCCTGCGATTGCCAGCAGGTTAAAAAACAGTTTAAATATCTTCCTGCTCTCCATAAGAACCTCCTTAAAACTCAAAACCTATATAAAATCTCATAGTATACCTATTTAATGTATACACGGATTGCTCCGTTGCCAGCAACTTCCGCAATCCTTCAAACACCTCAAATCCCGCGATTTTCTTAAGAAAATCGCTTCTTTTCGGTGTTTGGGCGGTCAAAAGTCTTAAAGCTTTTTCAAGCAAGCTTGAACAGCTTTCTGCCTTTTGACCTTTGTATACATATAGTATATCGGATTTATACAAGAAAAGTAAACCCCTAAAATAAATTTTTAATAATTTTATTTTCCTATATACAAAACCGGTAAAATACGCTATACTCTTAACCGTAATAAATATTTCACCTCCCGGACGGAGGTTTATGAAAATCTTAAAAGGAGACCGTATCACAAAGTGATGCGGGACAATCTTGTATGATAACCTTACTGTTTGACAAGCTGCCCTCCTTCTATGTTGCGGCAGGATCGATCATTATCTTTCTGGTCACATTTTTTCTTTCGGGGAAACTTAAAGGCAAGCTTCCCGGAGACATCGGCCGCGCCTATGCGGTAAACGCCGAAAAATCAAAGGGAAAGCCCCGCGGAGCCGGCATCATCTTCGTTTCGGTCTTCTGCATCCTTGCATTCCTCTTTGCTCCGTTTGACGCGGAATACTCCGTATATCTGGTATTCCTGTTCCTTGCTATGATGACAGGATTCCTAGATGACGCGTCAAAGATACCCTGGAGCGACTATAAAAAAGGCCTGCTCGACCTGCTCATTTCCGTCGGAGTAGCCATTACATTCGTTGCAAACAATTCCACGGTCATAGATTTCAGGATCCTCAGCGCGCTTACAGGTTCAAGGCTCTCCCTGGAGCTTCCTTATGCGGTATATGTCATCCTTGCCACAATACTCATCTGGATGTCAATTAATGTTGTAAACTGTACCGACGGCGTCGATGGCTTATGTACCTCGCTGACCGTTGTGGTTCTTTTCACATTCCTGATCATCACTCCGGAGCCGAATTTTACAGTATATGAGATTTTCTTCCTCATGGCTCTCATCGGATATCTCTGGTATAATGCAAGTCCGAGCATAATGCTGATGGGTGACGCCGGTTCCCGTACCATCGGTGTGTTCCTCGCGATCGCGGCAATGAAATGCGGCGACCCGATCCTGTTCATACCGTTATGCCTTGTTTTCATAGTAGACGGCGGCATCGGTCTGGTAAAGGTTTTCCTAAAAAGATTTTTAAAGATAAGTATCTTAAAGAACACGCGTACCCCCCTGCATGACCACGCAAGAAAAAATAAGGGCTGGTCGGATACGCACACCGTCATAAGATTCTGCATATTGCAGTTTATATTGTGCATGGTGGTTTTGATGATATTACGCTGACTGATGACAATTAAAAGGCATATCCCCCTGCTTGGAGATATGCCAATATTTTTATCTTATTCTGCTATTTTATCTTATTACGTTATTTTATCTTGTTCCGTTATTTATCTCATTCCTTAATTTCCGGTAAAAGCTCGTCCATATACCTGATCACATAGCCTGCTCTCTTCTCCGCGAAGGTATATATCTGCTTTTCATTTCCGGCGTAATTTTCTGCCTGTGTCCAGATATCCCAGTTGCCCCTGCGCTTCAAAACCTCAAGGAAATCATAATAATGTGCCAGTTCCTGCTTTCTTATCGCATGGAGCTTTTCATACTCCTCTTTAATGGTCTTCTCGCTCTGGGCGCCGTTCAGGTACTCATAGGTTTTGTCCCTGAAATATTTCCTGCAGTCAGCTCTTTCCATCAGTTTCACAAACAAAGGCGAATACCTCTCATTGTTTTCATCCATGACTACCTTTAAGGTATTATAGTTTTCCTTTGCCTTGGCCTGGTCGTAGATACCGTAGGTATAATCCATGTCGTGGGGCAGATATCTCCATTTTCCGTCAAAAACACCCGTACCTGCAGATGTCCCGTCTGCCGGAACATATCTGTAGCACTTGAAATTATTGTTGGGCCAGTCCCAGTTGTTCAGTGCGATATTCCATGCAAAGAAATCAAGATAGCTGTTTATGTCTATATACTCGCACAGTCTGTTGTAAACGGCATCATCGGTAAGGTCTGACTTTATGAATTCATTGTATTTCGAATTGTACTCATCAACATAGTTCTGTATTTCTTCGTCATCATCCTTTTTCTGATCGCCGCCCTCTAAGATAATAAACTCTCCGTCCGCGTCACCGAATTTTTCCTTGAAATACTTGTCACAGTAATTCTCATGGAGCCAGTGGAGTGAGAAGTAGCTTCCGTTTAAGTAAACGACAGCGGGAAGCGTTGCTTCGTAAGTATCAAATCCCGCAACCCTGCAGAGTGCCTGGCTCAGCTCGTCCCTTATATAAGCAAACTGGAAATCGTTTCCGCCGTTCCTGAGCACCAGCTTGTCATATTTGGTTATGACCTTGCTCTTTCCTTCTTCAACCTCGTAAAGCTTCGGGGTATTGAAATCGCTTATCTTAAAGTTCTTATTATCCTCATCATAGGACTTCCTTGCAAACAGCTTCATCGACTTGATCGCGTGGGTTCTCGAATATCCGCCGTAAGCCCTTACGCCGCCGTACTGTTCGAAAACAAGGGTGCCGTCCGCCTCAAAGGCTTCGATATAAACCTTTCTTTCGTACTCGCGTCCGCGATTCATGGCATTTTCACCGTAAAGGATGCCATCCGGAGCGTCGGTCAGTTCTGCCGGATCGCCGCTGATAAAGAATACCAGTGTTGAAAACCTTTCGTCAAGATTCCGTCCCACAAGATACGATCTGGCAGCCACATCTGATTTCTTTCCCGTACTGTCGATCATGCATGCTCTTAACGTATAGGCATCGGGAAAATCTCCTCCCCTTGTCTTAAATACAAGGGTTTCTTCGTATTTCGTATCTGTATTGTCCGGCTCGGTCCCATCAAGTGTATAATAAACATTTGTTCCTTCGGGATATACTATCTTAAGGTTTACATCCTCATTATAGAAGGTGCTCTTCTGCTTAAACTCATATGTACCGTCGGCATAGAACCAGAGCTCAAGATCCTTTGTCGTCTCTGCTGCTTCTTCCTTTTTATTCTGCTCTGCAGCAAGATAGCTCATGCTTTCGGTAGGGCCTGTGCTGACAGGAGTAGGTGAAGGCGTCGGTCTTCCGCCGGGCATACGCTCGGGCTGGGTAGGCGTCGGCTTAGTCTCTTCCGCAGAACCGGCAGGAGCCGTCGGTGTCGCAGTTCCCGATCCTCCGTTATTGTTTGCGTTGTTACATGCGCATAACGAAAACATGAGTACGCATACAAGCAACAACGATATCCATCTGAAATTCCTTTTGTTTTTCTTCACTGTTAATACCCCCAGATTACTGAATATTCAAACAGGACAGTACTTTCCCGTATATCTCGTCCGGAACATATGCCTTTACCCTTATACCTTCGGGGAGGTACTCCTCCTCAAGTATTGTTCCGTCCTTTCTTATCAATTGTAACAGACCGCCGTCCTTAAATTCTATCACGACGTCAAGGACCTTTCTCTGTGACAAAAGTATCTTTTCTATGCTTTCGGCCAGTTCGTCAAGCCCCGCGCCGGTAAGAGCGGACGCCTTTATGCATTTATCGGCGTTGAGATCCTTTAATATCTCTTCGCCATCAACCGCATCCTGCTTGTTAAATACCGTGATCACAGGCTTGTCCTTTACGCCAAGCTTTCTTAAGGTTTCATATACAACGTGCATATGCGTCGGTGCCGCTTCGTTTGAAGCATCCACCACATGTATCACGATATCGGCATAGCAGGTCTCCTCCAGTGTGGAATGGAAGGCTTCTATAAGATGATGCGGCAGCTTTCTGATGAATCCGACTGTATCGGTCAGAAGTATCTCCTGTCCTCCCGGAAGCTTAAACGTCCTCGTGGTAGGATCCAAAGTTGCAAAAAGCTTGTCCTCCGACAATATGTCAGACCCTGTAAGCTTGTTTAAAAGAGTGGACTTTCCGGCGTTGGTATATCCTACTATCGCAGCTACCGGTATGCCACGTTTCATCCTTTTCGAACGGCTCACCGTACGATTCTGTTCAAGCTCCTTAAGCTCTGCGCCGAGCCTGCTTATCCTGTCCCTGATAAGACGTCTGTCAACCTCGAGCTTTTTCTCACCTGGACCTCTCATGCCTATGCCGTAGGATACCCTTGACATAGCTCTTCTCATGCCTACGAGGCGTGCCAGACGGTATTTAAGCTGTGCCGCTTCAACCTGCAGCTTACCCTCGGCAGTCGTAGCGTGCCTTGCGAATATATCAAGGATCAGCATAGTCCGGTCCATGATCTTGGTGTCAAGCGCCTCTTCCAGGTTCTTCATCTGAGCCGGCGTAAGCTCATCATCGCAGATGATGCCCGTGGCGCCCGTTTCCGCTATCAGAGCCTTAAGCTCTTCTGTTTTTCCTTTACCTATATAAGAGCCCGCCTGCGGCGCTTCCCTTTTCTGCACAAGCCTGCCTACCGTTACTGCTCCCGCAGTGTCTGCCAGTTCTTCCAGTTCGTCAAGCGAGATAAGCGTATCGTCATTTTCCTTAAGCTCCACAGCTACAAGAATGACTCTTTCCTGCTCTTCCTTTATATCAATCATATCACTCATAATCCTCTTACATTGCTGAGTTCATAAATCCAAGCTTTTTGTCATCCTGAGCTCTAACTGTCATCCTGAGCTCTAACTGTCATCCTGAACTCTAACTGTCATCCTGAGCGTCAGCGAAGGATCTTATACATAAATCTTAAATATTCTCAGCTCCCGATAGACACAATCCTGCAATCTTAGAGATTGTAACACAAAGAATTTCTTTATTCAACCCAATTAGGCTGTATAAATTATCAATTATTGCTTTTTATATGGTTGAAAAACAAATTGAAGTATGGTAGAATGTTTCCGATTGAAGTTGATAACCATGGAGGAACTTATGTCAATATATAAACGAATGATAGTCATCTTAATAACCGGCATAATGCTGATCGGCCTCATTACTTTCTTTACCGGCCGCCCGGAGATAAGAAAAAGCAGTGCCGGCACAACGGATATCGGGCAGGACACGGAAAACACCGATCCGACTCCCGTTCCTTCTCAGGAACCCGATGACCCCATTCCTACGGAAGCCGAGGCTAAAGCCCCTGTTGAAACCATAAAGACCGGCGCGGACAATCCTCTTACCGATATAAAGGACATCTATCCGGACATCTTGGAGCTTGTAACCGCCTACTTTAACGCCGAAGCAGACGCCGATATCGATACATTAAAGACTCTTGTCCTCAATCCGGCATACATCATAGAGAAAAACATAACCGACCAGAGTGAAAATATTACCGCATATAAGGATATCAGCTGTTACAGCAAGCGTGGTATCGGTGATATCAAGTTTGTGGTCTACTGCACCGCGAACATAGATATCCCCGAGTCCGAAAAAGATATCCCCACCTTCAAGTCCTTCTACATAACCTATCCAAATGACGACGGCAAGCCGCTCATTTTCTCGGGAAGTCTCGATAAAAACATTCAGACCGAGATCGATAAGCTGGACATAGAAGCGGACGTACTTGCAATTTATAGCATATATAGCGAGGATTTAAAAAAGGTCCTGCAGGAGGACCCTTCATTGATACCTTACTGGCGTAAGCTTATAAACGCAGCCGACGAAACTGTTTCACCTTCGCCTTCGCCTTCTCCGACGCTGTCTCCCACACCGTCTCCTACACCGGAGCAGTGATCTCGAACCAGTCTTCGGGATAATGATATACCCTGTCAGAGAGGATTTCGTTCGAAGCTACGCATTCCTTGTTTACGGATTTTACCATATCCATAAGATCGTCCGTTTTGAACATGTCATTGTCGGGTACTATTATCACCTCATTTATCGAGCTTGGCAGGATATAATAGCGTTCGCCTACAACCTTCGCTATGCGGTTTAGGATATCTTTATAGATTATGCTCGTTGCTCCGTTCAGGTTCCGCTGATTCGTCAGCACATACATGGGGATTTTCTCGGTGTATTCGAAAAAGGCGCTGCCTCCCCGAAAAATACTTTCAGCCGAAAACCCGTTTTTATGCATTACCTCTGCTATAAGACTGTTAAGCTTTTTGAAATCCGGCGGGAATATCCGCATCGTGTTTTCAAGGGCTTTTTCTTTTATGGTTTCGGGCGGGATATTCAGCATTTTACAGATACTCTCGTTAAGCCTTACCGAAAACATCTCATCCCCGCAGAAGGACACATAATGATACGTCACTGCCAGGTCTTCTCCAACCCTGTCAAAAAGCGCGTTTTCCAAAACCTTTTCGTTCTTTTCATAGTTGACTAATCTAACGGTCACATTCTGCTCTAAATTCTTGAAATCGATCACATTCTCAATGCAGTTTTCCGCATTTTTCTTATATTCTCCGAACAAGGAAACGATTTCCCCGGCAATATCTTCCAAAGGCCGCCCGTTTCTCCACTCCCTGTAAAAAAACTCAACATAAAAAACAGGCGCGATCTTCTCCTTGTCGTCATTTATAACTATGCCATTGTACTCTACGGAATTATTCTTCAGAACCGTTTTGTGCATAACACAAAAACCCTCTCCGAGTTTCCCCGAAAGGCTTTCAATAAGAACGTTTACAAATTCTTCCAAAGTCATATTTTCTCCTTAAAAAGCGGAGGAAATATATAAGAAAACAGAAATATAATTAAAACATTACTATATAAAACACATTTTTATTTTAGCATCCGGAATGGGATTTGTCAATAAAACTCCGGAAAACTTCCGAAAAAACATGCTTGATTGTTGTGTGAAACTATTATATACTCAAATTTGGAAGATTTTCTTTTTAAGATCCTTCGCTATGCTCAGGATGACACAAGGTGATTTTTTGTAAATTTAAGATAAAGGAGACCGCTATGCCCGATAACAAGATGATCGTATTTAAGCCCGACACAGTGATACTTCGTGAGGGCGAAGTAAATGAGTTTATGTTCAAGATACTTAAAGGTCATGCAGAAGTCTATGTAGGATACGGGACAAAGCATGAGAGTCTCCTCGGTATCTTGAGTGAGCAAGCATGTTTCGGTGAGTTCGGGCTATTGCTTAAGAAACCCGCAATCTACACTGTTATCGCTTTTGATGAGATCATCGCTTTCAGGATATCCGAAAAAGACATGGATAATTTCATCCTTGAAAACCGGAAAAATGTCCTCGATATAATGAAAAACATGGCAAACGGTATGTTTACCATGCGTTTTCAGATAGAACTTTTAATGAAGGATATTGAAGAATGTACAAAATCCGGTAATATCAATCTTGATGAAAAAAGAGAGCATCTGCGAAGAACCCTTCGCCAGTATGCCATCGGAAATGCTTACGGTCACGGCATCACTCCGACAGGTGCCGGATTTAGCTTTGATAAGACTACATAAGCTTTTCGTCGTATATCGCACGGCTTCCGCCCACATATTTCGGCCTTCTTCTGGCACATATTATCGGAGCCTCGCCAATTTTTTTCAATGAAATCCTCAAAGGGACAACAACACTCCTGATATGCATGCCGATCATGGTCCCGCCTATGTCGATGCCCGCGTCGGCTTTCGCATTTATGGATTCAACAAGAACCGGATCCTTAAAGCGGTTGTAGCATTCTGTTGCGAAGGCGCCTCCAGCATGATTCGGCTGAGGGATGGCATTTACCTGCTCGAACCCGAATTTCTCCATCGCTTCTCTCTCTACGACCAGCGCACGGTTCAGATGCTCACAGCACTGTGCTGCTGCATATATCCCACGTTCGTTTAAGACAGGAATGATGCCGTCATAGATTGCCTTTGCGGAATCCATGTTGGTAGCCGTTCCTATTTTGCTTCCGAGTACTTCGCTCGACGAACAGCCGATCACGAAAAGCATTCCTTTTTTTAATCCGGCTGCTTCTATGATCTCATCCGCCGCCTGTCTGCTCTGTTCGGTTATCTCATTGAAATCCATTTCTAAAAAACCCTTTCTTTTTTATTTCAGTTCATCTCCATACGTCTGAATATCTTAAGCAGTCCGCCTTTAAAGCAGAGAAGAAGCGAACCCGCAACTCCCAGAAGTCCCTGTGCTATCTCATAAGGAAGCTTCATCATTGCATTTTCAAACGTTGCATATACAAAGGTCTTGCCCAATGTGTATCCGATCACCATGATGGCTGCACCGATAAGAGTGGCTGTGAGCGAAGCGACAAAGTATTTCTTATTGTCGGATTTCTTTACTTTGCTTACAAGAAGTGCTATTACCACAGCCTGGAGTCCGTGTGTTACCAGCGAAACAAACATGGGTGCCGGATAGAAAAGCATGTCTCCGAGGAACGATCCGATGCCGCCAACTACAAAGGCTGCCAGCGGATCGAGCAAAAGTGCCGCCGTGCATATGACCACGTCACATAAATATAAATGTCCGCCCGGAACCGGTATACTGAATATCGAACTGGACATCGCTATATTAAGTCCGAGAAAAACTGCCGTAAATGTTATCCAGCGTATCTTGCTTATATCTTTTAAACTTTTATTTCCCTGTGCTGTTGCCATAATGATTACTCCTTTTCATCCTATAGTACTTTTGATTCA
>JAEEVO010000097.1 GCA_016290905.1 Lachnospiraceae bacterium
CACCTTTTATCGAAGCCATTAAGGAAAGCTATAAAGACCCTGTTGCAGATAAGGATTGGAATCAGATTTGCTATCTAACTGATCTTCTCTTATTATTCGGACAAAGAAAAACTGTTATCAAAAAGTATAAGCAGCTCGAAAAGCATTTGTATTCAGATGAACCGCTGTGCGATATGGTCCCGCTTTGTCAGCCATTTGAATATGTTGCCATTAAACTCATAGAGGACAGCAGCATAAAAGTTATCTGGAATGTGGTAAATGATATTGGCAAATGGTTCTTATCAAGGACAGAAGATCCCCAACGTTTGTTATCGCAGTTCTTATGGTTTGACGGTAATCTTGAAGACGAGCTCGGTGAAGGCAGATTCGATGAACTGCTCAAGTACAACAGTGATTCTGACGGCGTCAAAGAATATGTAAGGATCATGTCTCTCCCGCATGAATTTGGACGGAAAGACGGGGTCCAACATGCAACATCGGAAATCGTGATGTCCTGGATCAGGAAAGAGCCGAAGATAGAGCGCTCAGAGATGATGGTCCGAGGCTTAATGACCATGAGCAGAACGGAAGCCTTAAAGCTTGCGGAACAGTTCATAATTGAAACTGATACGGATATAAAGGCAAGTATTGCCTCTGTATTTACTTCCGGTAAATACCGCTGGCCTCTTGACGCAGGCATACTCATCGAGTGTGCTGCATCAGACAATCCGAGATTGGCCGAAGAGGTAAGATCAGCTCTCTCACTCCTAAAAGACGAGCGTTTGCACGATTACGCGATTTCTATCCTGGAGAAAGGTTTTGATTCCACTGCTGTCAGTATCCTGATAAACAACATCAGGAAAAGCGATGAATCATTTATCTTGAGTCTTCTGGAGGAACTTCCGGTAACTGAAGAGAATGAGGAAGATTGGCACGGGATCGCTTCTGACATCGGCGGTAACGGGGACAATCCCGAGTTGCCCGAATCGCTGCTTACTTGGGCTTATGAATCCACATTGTGTTCATGGTGCCGTAAGAATATAGTTGAGAAAATGATTAAAAGAGGCATGCTGACTGCTGAAATTAAAGAAGAACTTCGTTGGGATGCTAATCTGGATATAAGCAAAATGATTTTTTAAGTTTATTAATACGAAAAAATTGCGCTTTATTGTGATCCGTGGAGATAAATATGACTTCTATGAGTGTAAGTTCTTTGACAGGAAAATGACTGCAGAAGAATGCAAACAGGAAGAAAAGCAGCTTGAAGAAATAAAAGGGATAACTGTTGAGAGAGTTGGATTTGTAAGCATAGAGGGCTCTTGAAACCTACGCTAAGAAAGGTTATCAGAGAGCAAAGGAACTATAGGCTGGATATAAAGATTACATTGGAATATAGACAGTTTTTTTACTCTGAAGATGTGGGATAATTAAATCATGGTTACTATTCTTTTGATCGTCATTTACATTGCATTTATCGGTCTTGGAATTCCGGATTCACTGTTCGGGACCGCTTGGCCTGCCATATATACGGAATATGGTCTTCCAATCTCTCTCGGCGGAGTAATAACGACGGTTACTTTTATCGGAACAACAATATCAAGCCTTCTTAGTGCAAGGCTTATCAGGAAGTTCGGAACAGCCCGCCTGACGGCCGGATGTACTCTTCTTACAGCGTTGGCTCTGCTTGGCTTCTCGCTCTCGCATAGTTTTGTTATCTTGTTTGTCCTGGCTATTCCGTTGGGGTTGGGAGCCGGTTCTATAGACACTGCACTCAACAATTATGTGGCTGCTCACTACAATGCCTCTCAGATGAGTTTTCTGCATTGCTTTTATGGAATTGGTGTAACAGTAAGCCCTTTTATACTTGCCCTTGTGTTCAGAAACGATACAAATTGGAGAAGGGGTTACGGCATTGCCACGATAATTCAGTTTGTAATTGCGGCGGTAGTGATCTTTTCGCTTCCCCTCTGGAATAAAGTCAGAGACAGGAGTGAAATCTCTGAAAGCGATATAAAGAGTCTGTCCATTATCGAAGCGTCAAAGATCCGCGGCGTTAAAGTGATGTGGCTTTTGTTCTTCTGTACTTGCTCGATAGAACTTACCGTTGGAGCGTGGAGCAGTACTTTCCTGGTAGAGAGCAGGGGCGCGACAGAGGAGCTTGCAGCGAGGACGGTAACTTTCTATTATCTCGGAATGACATTGGGAAGATTCCTGTCAGGTGTCCTTGCCCGCAAGATACACAGCCGTACGATAATAACGATCGGTTCTGCAGTATTGGGCGCAGCTCTTTTTATGCTTGTCATTGCGAATAACAGCTATATAGCCATAGCGGCTCTGTTCCTTATCGGATTAGGCAACGGACCTATGTTCCCGAACCTTAATTTTCTGACGCCCGAGCAATTTGGTGAAGATCTTTCGGCAGCACTTATCGGTGCGCAGATGGCAGTTGCAAATGTATCCATTGTCATAACACCGCTTCTTTTCGGATTCCTCGGACAGGCATTGGGAATGGGCTTATTCGGTTATTTCCTGTTGTTCTTTTATGTATTCCTTGTAACGGGCGTAATTCTCAACAGAAGGCAGTTCAAAATAGGTCTGTAAGAATAAAACCCTTATTCTGAAAGGTTTCTTCCTCCGGACTCTGTCCAGCATGTATATCGATTCGGATTACGAATTCTCCACAAAACTTAAGAACCTGTCTACGGTTTTGTCTTCGCTGCGCCCGAACAGGAAGCAGCCTGCGGTATACCAGGAGTGCGTGTTTCTTTTATCCTCGACCTCATAGATACTGCACTTGTTGCCCACGGCCTCGGCCTTTCTTGCAAAGTCTTCGGCGCACTCGAATTCAAGGAGGCCGTCGTGCCTGCTCTGTATTAAGAGCATAGGTATACTGCTGCTCTCCATGAGCGACACCGGCTCCGCCTGCACACGGTCGTACCCCTTCTCGAAAAGCATCCCCAGCAGCATTTTTATCGTCATGCCCTGACTTTCTCTGAAGCTGAACGGGCCACCGACGCCTATGTATCCGATTACGCCTGAGATGTCGACGTTATACTCCTGCTGGACCTTCCTGCTGTAGCAAAGAATCGATGACAGATGCGCGCCCGCAGAAGGACCGGAAAGTATTATCCTCGAAGTGTCTATTCCCTTGCCCTTAAGATGCTTCACGGCGGCGTTAAAAGCTGCACATGTGTCTTCTATCTGCACAGGATATTTGTTCTTGGGAGAGAGTCTGTACCCGAGCGAGACAAAGCGGTAGCCTTCACGCGCAATATTCTGTCCGACGAAGTCGAAGAACTTCGGATTGCCGGCATTCCAGCCGCCGCCGTGGACCCACACGATGATCTTGTCGCTCACGGGCGTCTTGGGCTCGTAGTAATAGAAGTACTGATCCTTATCGCTCCCGTAGTCCACGCGCTCCGGCACGATCTCCTTCTTCGTCTTAAAGAGCATCCTGTAATACATAGGGTAGTAGCTTAAGTTCTCTCTGATGAAATCGATCATGATATTAATCCCTCGTATTATTTCATTGCCTTTCCGCCCAGCATGAGCACCACAGCCGTCGCGAGATTCCTGTACATGTCGTCGGGCTTGTACTTGCCTTCGATATGCTCCGCCTTAAAGCACTCGCTCAGAACATATCCTGACTCTATTCCGTGATAGTTGATGATAAAAAACTGGATTATCTCGTCTACCGACGAAGCAGGATTAAGCTTGTTTACCTTAACGACTTTCGTAAGAAATTCCGTCATGGTTTCGGTAGCGTAGAGCAGGGGGCTTAACTCGTCTTTTCCAAGCCTTGATGAGATCCTCATGGCGCGTCCGGGGTCGGTCATCGCGAGCATGTCTCCGTATATGGAGACCTTGAGCATTTCGGTGCCGACTTCCTTCATGTAATCCGCGAGCATGCCGCAGATCTCGTATACTGTCTTCTCCCAATGCTTAATGTCAGACTTCGCAATGATCTCATTAAGTCTGTCATCGATCCTGTTTTCTGAATTGATCGTTATGATCAGATCCTTGAATATCTCATCAAGGTCCTTGTAGTACCTGTAGATAACGCCGTGCGAGAACCCGGTCTGCGCGATAATGTCTTTCATCTCGACGGATGTGATCGGCTTACTTGCACACACTTTATATGCGGCATTTATGATCTCTTTGCGCTTGTTCTCGAAGTATTCTTCGCTTACTTTCGGCATGAGGGCCTCCTGTTCTGAAATATAAATGACATGAAGTCATTTTAGAACGCGGTCATTAAACTGTCAAGAATGATGTTTCTGTTTTGTTTAAACGTTGGTAAAATTATGGGGAAACACAGAAAAGGCTTTGATAAAACAGAGGATCCAAAGCTGAATTCGGGAAAACTGATCAGGTATATGTCCCGAACTATGATGAGACGGAGCAATAGTATTTCTGTCAAAGAAAGGGAGAAAAGCATTTATGAGATTAAGGAGAGGAAAAAGGAGGGGAATACTTAAGGCTGTCCTGACGGTCATGCTGTCATTGGCCATTGTTATGGGAATTATACCGGGAACGGATTTTGTTATGCCGATATATGCCGACGGAGACAAGACAATCTCAGGACTCGGAACCGGGGCAATAGGTAACCCGACATCGGGAGCCGGAGGATGGAGTTATGTGTATTACGGGAAATATAATAGAAATCCCGTAAAATACAGAGTACTTGATAAGTCAACAACGGAGTTTAATTCCGATACGGATAATGCAAATGGCAGAAAAACCATGCTCCTTGACTGCGATAGTACACTTGATAAATATAGTTTTGATGTTTCTGATAATTACTGGGGATGGAGTAAAATAAAGAGATGGCTTAACGGAGTTGATTTTTTAAAAAAAGCGGGCGTATTCACTGACCCAGAAAGAAATGCAATAGCCACAAGCACAAAGATTTCAAAAGTCACAGGTGATGGTGACGTGAGTTTTCTGAATTATGCAGCACTTAGAGGAGAGCAGATATTTCTCTTGGATGCGGGCGAAGCAACAAGAGCATCATATGGATATTCAAGTACTGATAGTAATAGTACCAGAATTAAAGAAGGCAAACACGATTGGTGGTGGCTGCGCTCGCCTTATGATTACAGCGATCGATACGCCGGCTTCGTGGATACCGCGGGCCTTATCCACAGCTACGATGTGGACTGCCCCATTACCGGTGTGAGTCCCGCTTTTAATATTGATCTGGGATCTGTAATCTTCGCATCTGTAATATCAGGAGAATCGGGCTCGTATAAGCTCACTATTGCGGACGCTGGTTTGGACATTACGTCCGGAACGATCACAAGGAGCGATTCTACGATAAACGTACCGTATACCATAACCGGAACTGCAAACCGCGTGTCCGTGCTTATTACGGACAGCGCGTATTCCGCAGGAACAGTTGCTACAAGCGGATATACCTATCTAAAACTGTCAGGTGGCGTATCGGGAAGCGGAACATTTACTCTTCCTGCAGTATATGCCGATAAAACCTGCGGTACAGATTATTACACATATATCCTTGCGGAGTATGTAAATGATGGAAAAGATACGGATTACGCATGTACTCCTGTAGAGATCACAATACCGGATGCATCCGGTGGTGGCCTCGATCTGAAACCCGACCCGAAGCATGATGATGACGATGATTCTGACAACGGATCGTCAGATCCCAAACCCAAGGATGAACAGCTTGATGAGCTTCGTGCAAACCTTAAGACCGCGATAGATAAGGGCGGCTACCAGACGGTTACATGGGATAAAGGTACGGCTCTGCCTTATGACATCATGAAGACCCTCCAGGATAACCCGAAGATCACGCTCGTATTCAGTTATACATACGAGAATGTATTCTTCAAGGTCACTCTTCACGGTCAGAGCGTGAAGGCATATACGAATATCCCGTGGTACGGGCCGCTGTATCTGTATGCATATTACGGTGGATGTGGTGTAATCCCGGAATGCCCCGAAGATTAATACTGCCAACAGAACATATAAAGTTATATAATAATTCTGAAAAGTTGTTAAGGCTACCTGGAGGCACAGGATCATATGCTATACTCGATGGCTCCGGCATCAGCGCTGGTGATCACTCTGATATTAAACCTGGAATCGATCAAAAAGTACGGATTCCGCGAAAAGAAGCAGGACGAGAAGAGGCGTGTGCCTGTACGCTTTAACGGCTTTATTCTTGCCTCGGTCTGTTATGTTCTCATCGATATGGCATGGGGACTCCTTTACGAGCACCATGATATCCCGGAACTGTTTCCTTTTATATATTCTTCTACGGTCTTTTATTTTCTGTTCATGCTCCTGACAATGCTCACATGGACACGGTATATAGTCGCATATCTCGACAAGAGAGGCTTCCGTACCACTCTGATGCTCCACGGAGTATGGACCATGGTCATGATCGGCATTATATGTCTGGTGCTTAACCGTTTTTTCCATTTCATGTTTTCATATAATGATGCACATGAATATATCGGAGAGTCCGGAAGGAATATCTCTTTTCTTCTGCAGATTGGATTCTATACCGTTATATCGGTTTATATGCTGTATGTTGCCAATAAAAGCTCGGGTAATCAGAAAGTCAGATGTAAAGCGGTAGCGGCTACGAGCATAGTCCTCGGCGTATCACTTATTTTTCAGATACTTTTTGCATTTCTTCCTTCCTATGCCGTTGGACTTATGATCGGAACATGCCTTGTTCACTCATATGTTATGCTTGGTGAGAAGAAAGAGAAGGAAATTCATGATCATATCGCATCTGCGATGGCAGAGGATTATGAAGCGATATTCTATATCGAAATAGAATCAGGTGAATTTATATCTTTTGCCAGAAGTCAGAAATATATGACTTTAAATGCGACGGCAAAGGGTAAAAACTTCTTTAAAGAAGCTTATGACAGCATTGATGACTGTGTATATCCTGATGACCGTGAATATGCGAAGACCTTTTACGATAAAGATAACATGCTAAGGAGCCTTGAAGGCAGGCGTTCGTTTTCGTTCAAATACAGAGTTATGGTAAAAGAAGAGCCAAGATACTTCCTATTTACCGTGATGCGTGAAAGCAACAGTCAGTATCTGATCTTCTATGAAAAAGACATAGAGGATGAGCTTAATGCCGAAATAACCCAGAAGGAAACACAGAAAAAGACAGTCACCTTCGGACGTATCGCAGAGAGTCTTGCCTCCAACTATGATGCTATCTACTATGTTGAAATAGCGGATTCTGCTTATGTCGGCTATGAGGTGAATAATATATACGGACAGCTCGAGGTCAGCAAATCCGGAGAGGATTTTTATGCGGATTGTATTGAAACGATACCGCATGTGATCCATAAGGATGACCGTGACCGGATGATCGATTTTTTAAATAAGGATAGCATGATCACCAGACTCGAGAACCATAAAAACTACAGTGTTACCTACCGTATCATGATATCGGACAAGCCTCAATACACCAGGATGACTGTCCACAAGACCAGCGACGGAACACACTTTATAATAGGTGTTGAAAATGTTGACAATGAGATCAGGAAAGAAAAACAGCGCCTTCATGAGCTTAAGACGGAGAAGGAACTTGCAAGGCGCGATGAGCTGACAGGAGTTAAAAACAAGACCGCATATAAGGAATTTGAGGAATCGGTACAGGAAAGCATCGACAGCGGAAAGGAAGAACTGTCATTTGCTCTTGTCGTATGTGATGCCAATAACCTGAAGCTGATCAATGATACTAATGGGCATGCTGTGGGGGATGAGTATATCAAGGCATCTGCCCGCCTTTTGAGTGATGTTTTCGTTCACAGTCAGATATTCAGGGTCGGTGGAGATGAGTTTGCGATATTCCTCCGTGGAAGCGATCATTCTTCTCGCCATGAGCTTTTGAAAAAGCTGCGCAGCAAGGTGCTTGAGAATAAGAAAAAAGACACCGGTGTTATTCTGGCCGCAGGAATGTCGGAATACGATCCTAAAATTGACAGATCGGTATCCGATGTTTTTGAACTTTCGGACAAAGAGATGGATGAGAACACACAGAAACTG
>JAEEVO010000098.1 GCA_016290905.1 Lachnospiraceae bacterium
ATGGATCATACCGATGAACAGGTTTTCCTGACGGGCATTCGGAAAGAACTCAATATACCGTTTGCCACAACAATGACAAATCATTGCGAAACAGGCAACCTTATACTTAGCTCCATTCTCGGTCTCAACATCCACAAAACCCCAGTCCATCTGATAAGATTCGCCGGGGGCTGTCTGATAACGTCTTCCGCGGTTACCCTGCGGTGCAACGACTTGACGCTTAGCCGGAACAAGATCGCGGTGAGCTGCGATATAATCCTTTACCGCAGTAAGGCCACCGGTGTAACCATTTTCTTTCAATCGGTCAAAACAAAGCGATGAATTGGTTATACCTGAGCATAAGAGCGAATCGATAATCCCTGTAAACCCCGTTAATACGGTCACGGCCGCTTTCCTGCCGGTCAAACCATGAGGCTTATCTACAAATCCCGCAGCCTGAATCCTACGAAGCTTGCCTCTCGAAATCCCGGACTTGCGCTGGAGCTCGGCCAGATTGATTTCGTCAAGATTAAACTTGTCTCCAAGTTCACTCTTCATTTCGTTGAGTGCTTGTGCTATTCTTTCGTTAAGGTCATTAGTTTTTTCCTCCATAATTGATTGAACTGTTGCATTGACTAACATCAGTTTTAATCAAAATGGAGGAAAAGGCAATGGCTCTTTTCATCCGACTGAGATTGGCTGCTTCTTTCCGACCCATAATGGTCGATTTAATGCGACTCTGGGTGGTTAATATCTCCCGACTCCAACACAGCTTCGTATCTGCCATATTACAGAAGTCATACAGATCCCTTGCGGCAGCCCTACTTATCAGAGCATTGGTTTTTGCCGCGAAGATTTCCATAGCCGCTACCGTTCTGACCTTTATCGGCTCTCCGAAAGCATCTGTTACAAAGACTCTGTCTTCTGATGGAAGCACGTGTGTTCTCAGAGAATAGTTAATCTCTATTTTGATCATATCCTTATTGCCGGCTGCATTCACGTAGTTATAGTGGAATGCATCCAGGCTGTGACTAAACCTTGACGCATCGGAAAGAGAATATCCCTGCTCCGACATATATCCCTTCAGAAT
This sequence comes from Lachnospiraceae bacterium, assembly GCA_016290905.1. Lineage (GTDB taxonomy): Bacteria > Bacillota > Clostridia > Lachnospirales > Lachnospiraceae > RUG11977. Next base: position 1,070 of record JAEEVO010000098.1, read on the forward strand.
CTCCGTCAATCGCGCTCTTTCGTTTGCCGTCTCTTCTCTTGTCAGATTCGGGATAAAATCCAGATCTATATCAACAGACAATCTCGGAAGGTTGAAAACAGTCAGATTTATGGCCGTTCCACCTTTAAGCAGCAGGTGTTCACTCATATATTCCTGAGTATTCAGAAATTCAAGAATTGTTCTCAGACGGAGAACCTTCTCAAATGTATCACGATTAAATCCATATTCCCGTGCCCTTGCATCAAGCTCTCTTCTGTTATACTGCAGCATCCTCTATCCATCCGTTCTTCATTTGTTTAAAATTCTTTGGGTATACCAGTTTCCATTCACCCGAATAGTCTGGATCACCTATACCGTTTGTCAGATATCGCTTTGAATTTCCGCTCCTATTCTTGCATATCATTATAAAATCATCACTTATACAAAGCTCTGTCCGATATTCACTAAAAATAAAACCGGTCTTCTGATATAAAAAGGCACTGTCATATCCAGCCAGATAGTTTAGAATTTTATTCTCATCAATGCTGTTCATAGACACTACACACGAAAGCACCTCTTCAAGTCCGGCGATAAGATTGATATCCCTTATGGAATCTACTATCGTCCGCTCCTTATCCGTAACCCTCACACCGCCGCTAAACTCCGGAGAAACTATACCTTCCTTCATCTGTTCTTTGACATAATGATAAGTGTACCCATCAAATTCAAAATCGTGGAAACGTGTCTCAGAGCCAACATAAACCTCATAGAAAACCTGATCTACAGTTCCATAATACTCAAAGGCAGTATGATGGGATACATAAGAAGATGGCGTGATAGCACTGGCAACCTGAAACCTGTTCGCCACCGGTCCACCATTTTCTCCGCTCACGCACGTGTATAATCCGTTTCGGATTTTTAATACCATGTTCTCCTTCAGAAGCTTTCCCAGCGCCGCTCTTGCTGTGCGTTCGCTAGAATACAATGCATTTACTTCTTTCATGGAAAAAACTGGATACTGTAGCAGTTCATAATACAAATTCATATTCTCACTCCATGATGTTAAATATTTGTCTTGATTTACCATGTTTTATGTTATTCTTATACATATTCTTAACTTATCATCAAAGAGCCACTTTGTCAAGTTGATTTTATGTATCTTTTTGCCATCATTAATGTCAATATGGTACTCCATCTAAACAAAACCATGTTATAATGTCCAGCATCGGAAGGATATATTCTATAAAAGCACTATATTTTTATCCTATTTCATATAATATAAAAAGAACCGGTACCGAATCCATCTCTGAACTCCTTACCGGTTCTTCGCAATGCCTGCTTATCTTTCTTACGGTTGTAACTCTTTCCGCTCGGCACGCTCCTGGTTACGGGATTAAGTTCTCCCCATGTTATCCTGCGTTCAGCGTAATACGTCTTCTGCGCCTTCTTGCTTCGCTTATCAAGCGATACAAATTTTTCCATAGTACTACCTCGTTCTTTCTTTATATTTCAACTACTTGCTCCACATGTATATCGGTAAATTTCCGGAAATACTTTAACGTTTGCGGGTGGATTCGAACCACCGGTACGTTTCCGCACACCTCCTTAGCGGGGAGGCACCATAAACCTCTCGGACACGCAAACAAAGCGGGAAGGGTTGGACTCGAACCCGGTATCTCCGGCGTGAAAGGCCGGCGTCCTATCCATTAGACTATGGAACCATATCGGAGCCGATGTGCCTACCGGCTCCTCTCTTTCCTTCAAGCGCTGATCTGCGCTCTTACATCTGTATCTACAACAATTATGTCATCCATTGTGACACCAAAGATCATTGCTAATGCGACTAAGTTATCGATAGTGGGCATCGCTGTCCCATGCTGCCACTTGTAGATTGCCTGTGGAGTTGCAAACCCGAAAAAAATCTGTAAGTCCTTAACAGTTAATCCGGCATTCTGTCTCATCTTAGCTATATTTTTTCCTGTTGCTGCCATATCTATGGCAGGTAAAGATATCATTTTGTCCTCCTGTTCCGGCATTCAGAGGAGTCGGTTTCTTCGTAGTGCCTTAATCTCGAATCCGCTTCGCTTCTTCTCGATTATCGTACTTCGTACTATAAGCCCTGTCAGATTATGACTGCCCGGGTGCAAGCACCCAGCAGTTATATCTGCCAGGTCTTGCACTACTCAGATGCCTTAAAGTTATAAATAGGTTTCATTACATCAATGACATCTACTGATGCCTTGATCACATCGATGATGTCTTCAAGGCTCTTATATGCCATCGGTGCCTCGTCCAATGTATTTTCGTTGATTGAAGTGGTATAGATACCCTTCATTGTCTCCTTATATTCGTCCATGCTTAAGGTCTCTTTTGCCTTTCCTCTGGACATGATCCTGCCTGCGCCGTGAGGTGCAGAATAATTCCATTCCGGATTTCCCTTTCCGACTGCGAGTACACTTCCATCTCTCATATTAATTGGAATCAGCACTTTCTCACCACTATGGGCCGCTATTGCGCCCTTTCTCAAAATCATTTCACCTGTATCAATATAATTATGAATAGTGTGGAAGCTCTCGCCGCCTGTCATTCCGGTACGCTCCAAAATGATCTCTGCCATCTTTTCGCGGCTTCGTCTTGCAAAAGCCTGGCAGATTTCAACATCGTGCAGATAATCCTCAAGGTACTTTCCTGCCAGATAACAAAGCTCCTCGGGCATACTGGTCTCACTCTCATATACCTGCCAATGAAGCTGCTTTAACGCATCCTGTATCTCACTCTTACGTCCCTGCTCCTTGTAGGTTCTGATGATCTCATCACGCTTCTCCAGATAATCTCCGTAACCACGGTTAAGATTTACAGCAAGCCTCTGATAGTACTCTGCCACCTGTTTTCCCAGATTACGCGAACCGGAGTGGATAACGAGATATTTCGTACCATCAGCTGCTTCATCAATCTCTATAAAGTGATTGCCGCCGCCAAGGGTACCCAGCGATCTTTCCAGTCTTTTTGAATCCTTAAGTTCTCTATAGCATGCAAGTCCGGTCAGATCAAAACGCTCCTGTCTGCCTTCCCACACATTCATCCCTGAAGGAATATAGTGTGCAGCCTCATCAACCTTTTCAAAGTCAACAGCTGACTTTCCAAGGCTCATTGTATACATCCCGCATCCGATATCGACGCCAACCACATTAGGAACTGCTTTATCTCTTATTGTCATTGTGGTCCCTATGGTGCAGCCTTTACCGGCGTGAACGTCAGGCATGATACGGATCTTCGATCCTTCGGTCATTGTATAATCACACATACGCCTGATCTGCTCGATTGCTTCATCTTCTACGACTCTGGCGTAGCAGATAGCTGTATTAACTTTTCCTTTTATCTCTAAAACATCCATTGTTTCCATTGTCTTTTCCTTTCTGAACATACATCGGACAGTACACGAGGTGGGATTCGAACCCACATGCATTACTGCGTCTGATCCTAAGTCAGGTGCGTATACCGTTTCGCCACTCGTGCATAAAATAAAACCGCCTGCCTTATACAAGACAAGCGGTTAGCTAAACATTTTTAATTTCTATAGGCTTCAACCCACCTGTTCCCGGTGAATCTTTGCACACTTAACAATGTTTCGCATAGCTTTACATCTGTATGAAGGCATAAAAACCAATCCCCGCTCAAAGAGCTTATTGAGCGATGATTCATAGCTATCACTATACAGACTATATATACGATTCATTGTTGCCATGTCGTTTCTTTCCTTTCCGGGAGCACAACTCCGCTCCGCTTATCTCATTTTACATATCGTATGATAACACCGATTTCTTAACTTGTCAATTATACTCGTAGTATAAAATAACAATCTTTAAAAAATCAACACTTAATAATCATCTGACTCGTCATCCCAGTCATCGTCTTCAGAGTCTTCCCATGAATCTTCCTCATCCTCATCGTCCCAGTCATATGGACGGGATATTTCATAGTGAAAAAAGGCATGAAGTGATGTTACTTTAGTCACGTTTCATGCAAATCATCTACCGTTATATTGTCCTTTTTCCGCATATGATTATGACATAAAAAAGTGACAATGAGAACCGTCCCCATTGTCACTTAACTTCTTGTCACATTCATTTAAATATCACAATAGTAACTTGCATTATGCGTAAGTTATTGCAGCAATCAAAAAACGCATTGCGTTATTGCCATTTTTATAGTATAGTAAATTCAAATATTTCATTCAGGAGAAACATATGGCTACTTATAACGATAGAATTAATATATTAAGATTCAAAAAAGGATTGACCTTGAAGGACATTGCAAAAAAGCTTAACATCACGGAAGCAACTGCCCAAAGGTATGAAAGTGCAGGAAAGTGGTGGAACGTGTCTAAAAAAATAGATGATAAAATCGAATAGTGCCCTTAACAGGGCAGCCGGATGTCGGCTACCTCTATCCCGGAGCAATCAGGGAAGGGAGGTATTGTTATGATATGAGTACTTATGAAATTTTTATGGTGATACTTACTATAGCAATTCTCGTAGTTGAGATTATCAAACTTGTATCGAAAGACAATAAAAAATAGCCGCCTCTCCTTTGGCCAGGTAGCGGCTATTAGTGTAACTAATGGTTAATACTGATGCCGGGATAGGGTAGACGCGACCTACCTTACCGGCTGTCCTGTTAAGGACGTTACTGAAAACAGGGACGGGTAGGCCGAATCTACCTGTCGGCTGTCTTACTAAGGTCATTATACAACACACTTTCAAAAAATGTCAAGAAATTTGTATAAATACCGTGTCTATCCGGTATCACTTGATCGTTACTGATTTAACTGCACTCCATTTACCGTATACCTTGCTGCTGCCCGATTTGTTATATGCACGGACACGCACATAATATGTCTTGCCTTTAGTCAGGTTTTTGAAGGTAAGTTTTGTCTTGTTGGTATTTTTCGAAGTAGGATTATCGAAAGATTTCGAGGTAGATATCTGAATCTGATATCCCTTACAATTCTTTGAAACCTTCTTGTATTTTACTGTAAGCTTCCCATCTGAACTTTTAAGCGTACTGATCTTGGTCTTGGCGGGTCCTTTTACCGAAACCGCCTTTTTGGAAGTGTGCAATCCGCATACTGCATCTATATCGGCTCCCGGCCAGTCACCGTTTGGATTGTTTCCGGTGTCGGTCAGCCTTACATATTTGAAACTGCTTCCTTCCGGTACCTTTCCGTTAAGATCGAGTCCTGCTTCATATCCTTTTACAACTCCGATCTCATACCATTTTTTAAGGTCGGCACTTACTTCCACCTTTGTTTCCTCTACGTAACCGCCTACTTCGAATACATAGATATCATTTCCGTCACCGTCGTTAATGTAGATGTCAAAACCAAGGGTCAGGACTCCGCCCTTTCCCATGCAAAGGTCACCCTTACTGTTGCTGCCTATCTCTTCATAATCCGGTATCCCGACAGCCAATGAAGGATCGGTATGCCAGCTGTCATTCATCCAAGGATTACCCGGTGTGAAATCAACAACATAAGATGCAAATGACTTACTGGTTACTTTATACTCCTGATCCTGTCTGTCCGTAAAGGAATACTCTGTCTCCTCAAGATCTTTCTTAGGGATAGCCGCAGTATTCAGTCCGCATACTGCATCAATATCAGCTCCCGGCCATCCACCGTTAGGATTCTCTCCGGTATCGGTAAGCTTTACATATTTGAACTTACTGCCGGCCGGTACTTTTCCGTTTAAATCAAGACCTGCTGCATTACCTTTTACACAGCCGATCTCATACCACTCTTTTAGGTCATTGCTTACTTCAACCTTTGTCTCTTCGACATAACCGCCTACTTCAAATACATATACGTCATCACCTTCTCCATCGGTGATGTATCTGTCAAAGCTGAGGACCAGAACACCATTTGCACCCATGCAGAGGTCACCCTTACTGTTGCTTCCAATTTCCTCGTAATCAGGCAGTCCCAAAGCTATAGAGGGATCCATATGGAGTTCATCATTCATCCAAGGATCTCCGTGCCGGAACGAAACCACAGATGAGGCAAACGCATCTACGGGTACGGTAACCTCTTTACCGTTTCGGTCTGTAAAGGTATAAGTTTTTTTCGCAGCTTCTGTAATTACAGGCTCTTCGACGATCACCAAACCTGCTGTAACCGATATCATAAGAGCAAGCATCAGAAATGTTGAAATTGTTTTACGAACTCTCTCACTCATAGAAGACCTCCTTATTTTTTGATAATAGAAAGTATATCAAAAAATTATCAATCATACAAGCTTTTTTCTTCGAATTTTCGAAAATCATTTATCTTGTCTACCCGGATATTTTGTTCGGTATCGACAGGGAGGGGCATGGAGATTTGTCTCCATGTCCCTCCCGTACCTTAATTGTGCACTCAGCCCACAATTTGAAAGCAAGCTTCCATTGTGGGCTTTCGCTCATCATGCAAATAAAAAAGTGACAATGAGAACCGTCCCCATTGTCACATCTGAGCCACTCGGGACTCGAACCCGAGACAACTTGATTAAAAGTCAAGTGCTCTACCGCCTGAGCTAGTGGCCCTTTCATATATCAGCTGTAAGAATGATACCTTACAACAGTGATACCTGTGTTAAATACTGTAATCAATTAACTGCAAGATGTATTTGGTCATACTACCAAGCAGGGCTAGCTGGATTCGAACCAGCGAATGCAGGAGTCAAAGTCCTGTGCCTTACCGCTTGGCGATAGCCCTAAGCGGGTGGGTACTGGGACTCGAACCCAGGGCCTCCAGAGCCACA
>JAEEVO010000099.1 GCA_016290905.1 Lachnospiraceae bacterium
GCCCCTTGATTTGAAGGTCAAGGCACGCATGAGGGAAAAATTTTAAACTTTTTTATTATACGCATTGCGTATTCGAAAAATACGTGATATGCTCTTCATAAAGATACGCATTGCGTATGCTGAGAGGAGAGCGAAAAGATGGAAAACAACGAGGAAAGAAAAGATACAAACAGGGAGCTTCTGATCAGGCTGCGTGAGGAGACGGGAATGAGCAGGAAGGAATTCAGCGAATACTTTCAGGTTCCGTACCGGACGCTTCAGGACTGGGAGCTTGGAAACAGGACAATGCCTGACTACCTGCTTCGCCTCATGATGTACAAGGCGAAGATGGAGGGGCTTGTAAAGAAGTGATTTGGGAAGGGAGCGATGATTATGAAGTTATGTAAAGTCCATAATTATGTAAAGCCAGCTCCGAAAACCATGAAAATACTCGTTTTCGGAGCAAAACTCTTTACATAAAGAAACTGTTTCAAAGGTTCTTTTTCATCCATTGGATCAGATCGTCCTTCTCTGCTTTGCCGTATCGTTTCCGACTTTCCAGGGTTGGACTAATCCTCATCAGATGTTCTTCCTTGATTTTTGGGTTTGTTTTGGCGTAGACTTCGGTCGTAACGACGGAGGAATGACCTAAAAAGTCTCTGATGTATATCAAATTAACCCCTGCCTCCAGAAGGTGCATTGCCTTACTGTGACGAAAACAGTGATTCGTTATCCTGCTTTTAAACATGTCCGGATTACGTTGCCGAGCCATTGCCAGGTATTTATCTATGATGTATTGCACCCCAACGCGAGTCAGTTTTTCACCTTTTCGATTAACAAAAAGAGGTTCGTTTGCCTTGAAGCGTTCATAACGCTGAATGTAATTCCTGACAATTCCGGTAGCTTCGGCATTTAATGGAACAAATCTTGTTTTTTTTCCTTTCCCGCAAAGTTCTACTATGGTAACGGACTTGTATTGGATGGAAGCGGGGGTAAGGTCAATAAGTTCCTGCACACGTGCCGCCGTTTCATAAAGCAGAACCAGAATGGCCATGTCCCGAAGCCCCACGGCCTGTTTCTGGTCTGGCAGTTGCAACAGGCAGCGCATTTCTTCTATTGACAGGTAATTCATTGGAACCGTCTGACTTTTTTTGAAAGGCACCGCCAGGACGGCCCCGCATTGTTCAAAACCGGTGGGATCCTTGTACTGCACGTATCTGAAAAAAGAATGAATCGCAGCTAAGCGTTGATTTCTGGTGCTTGCGGAGACGTTTCGAGTCTCTTCGAGCCATGCAAGAAACCGTTCAATGTTTTCTGCCGTAAAGTCTTCGTAGGTGAGTTTTTCCGGTCTTTTGTTTAATTCATCCCGAAAAAAAGTAAGCAGCAGAACAAAGGTGTCCCTGTAAGAGGCGATTGTGTTTGCGGAATAAGCCCTTTGAGCCGGGATGTATTCAGTGAAATACTTGGGGAGGAGGTAAGTGATTGGATTAGTCGCCACGTACGGCCTCCTTTCCGCCTGGGGTGTCATCGGTTTTGTCACACGAATATAACCCTTGGCCGTATTCATCCGCTTTCGAAATGATTCCTGCAAAGTGTTCATCCAAAAGCCTGAGATAGTACTCAGTTTCAGTAAGTCGATTATGTCCCAAGTACTTAGACAGTATTGGAAGCGACGTATAAAGGTCATAGCCTTTCTCCTGCATCTGCTCAAGTGCCCTGACGCAGAAAGTGTGCCGAAGGTCATGTAACCGCGGGTACCCGCCGTCCTTGCGCGGAACGATTTCAAGATTAACAAGGAGACTGCGATACTTATCGTAAATCTTGTTTTCAACCGTATGCCGTTTTGCACCGGGATATAAAAAGTACTCTTCTTCGGAAGCGTTCTTCAGGTATGCTTCCGCATACTCTTTCAGACTGCAAAGCAGGGAATCTGACGCCATGACAATTCTGCTTATGTTATTCTTGCCTTCAAGTATCGTGATTTTACCCGTTTCGAGATTTACGTTCCCGACTTGAAGTTTTTGTACTTCCGAACGGCGAAAGCCGCAACAGTAATACATTTGCATGGCCACGCGGAAGGCATCCTCTTCCATGCAAGGGTTTTCAGCGTGCCTTTTATCCAGTAATGCAAACATGCGAACTGCATCTTCCTTGGAAAAAATGTAAGGAACAAACTCACGCTTGAAAATCCTTTTGTCGTCAGCGCCGGAATGAACGTTCTCATAACCTAATGACAAGAGATATCTTGCAAACGGTCGAATGGTGCTCCTTCGGATCTGCGTGGTGCCTTCTTTTTCTCCGGGCCTGGCTCTTGTAAACTCGTCGTACAAATCTTTTGGAATCTCAGGTTTGGTAATGCCTCGGGATGCCGCGAACTTATCAATGTCGCGAAGGTAACACGCAAGACGCCAGTCGTATTTCAAACCCATTGCATTTCTGGCCTGTATGTATTGCGGGATTACCTCCTTGAATGGCCCGGAATAAGCTGGAAGCTTCATTTTTTCATCATTCATGCGGCACCTCCAGCGTTAGTTCCTTCAAGTGTTTTTCATCGACCGTAAGATAGTGTTCCGTTGCCATTACGGATTTATGTCCGAGTATACTGGAAATGGAACTAAGCGGTACGTTCTCGTTCATCAGGTTTGTAGCCAAGGTATGCCGAAGGGCATGCGGTCCGTGGTGCCTTCCTTCAAATTCAATGCCGGCTATTTTTAGGCTGTAAGTAACCATTCTGTGAAGTGCAGATGTGCAGGCGTATCTGCGGTGGGGAGTGTTGATTGAAATGAAAATGTACTCCTTGTCAATGCTGTCGGGGCGCGCGTTCTTTATGTAGTCGATGAGCGGATACTTGACTTCATCAACCAGTGGCAATAATAAAGGTTCTCCAGTTTTTTGCTGATTAATCCGTATCAGATTATTATTCCAGTCAATGTTTGAAAATTTTAATTGAACGACGTCGCCGGCACGTAATCCCAAATGGGCTATCAGACATATGACTGCATAAACGCATTTTCCATAGTCCGTAGTGGTGTCAATGCAGGAAAGAAGCTGATCGATTTCTTCCCTTGAGTAGTACGAAATCAGCTTGTCCCTGGGATCTTTTCTTATGTATGGAAGGGCAGAATCACCTGAAAAGCTGACGTAACCGCTGTTATACATCCAGTTGTATGCGTCTCGTATAACGCTTTTAATGCCGGCCATCGTAGACTTTGATTTGTCAACGGCCAGAAGTTCAAAATAATCATAGAGATGCTTAGGGGCAAAATCCTTTGGCGTCTCTATGCCTTGCTTATACAAAAATAAGAGATGTTGAACAAACATGTCCAATTTCGTTCGCTGTGTGCTTGGAGAAAGCTTTCTTGACGTCACGTCTTCTCGAAAGGCTAAGAACAGATCTGTGAAAACGAGAGGGATTTCTGCATAAGCGGGTTTTTGATGGAGCCTAAAAAAAGAACCGGACTCTTCAAATTCAAAAAGAATAAGTAAAGGCCGGCGCACGGCCTTTTGCGTTCCCGTGACGGGGTTGTAATAATCGAATCCGAAACAGTCATCCACAAAGAGTGCTGCTTCAGGAATGCCGGCATCATCCAATTCATGAGTAACGCAATAGTTTTTGAAATGACTGATAATCCATTGGGCAGTGCTTACGGCTTCTTTGCCATAGCCTTCAGTGATCATGCGGTCATAAAGGCCATTGGCAACTTCGGGTATCATAGTTGTTTTCATTGGGCACCTCCTTTTCTGAAAACGGTTTATTTTTACAAGTAGAAGATACCATATTTATGTTAACAATTATGACTTAAAAACTACGCGTATATGTGATTCTACGAGCAGTCTTTACATAAATAACAACTTTACATAACTGCACAATCATCCGGCGGGCAGTATTCGTCCGACGGGAGCCGACATTGAGGTTACCAGGCAGATGTTCGAGGCGGGTAGGATCATGTCCATACCATTGCTGGATCACGTGATCGTGGCGGGCATTACCGGAAATTATTACAGTATGAAGGAGAACATGCCGAAACTATTCGAGAATAACACTGGCAAGAAGATTTGCTCGGAAGAGGCTTGTTATGGAAAAGTGGAAGATGGAGAAAAGAATATGAGATTCTAAGACTAGGCAGGTCACCGAAAGGTGGCCTGTTTTTTACGTTGAAAGGAGCTTTGTGAAAATGTTACAAAGTTTTGGAAACGTTTCTTGTCAATAATTACCTGAAAAAAGTGCTTGCATTGGAAACGTTTCCATGGTATAGTGATGCCATCGGAAACGTTTCCGATAATTTCACTGGCTAAACAGCTTAAGGAGGATGATCATGAAAAAGAAGTTACTTAGTGCGTTATTATGTGCAGCAATGACAATGTCGATAGTGACAGGCTGCGGCAAAACTGCAGCAACCGGCTCAGGTGCAGCAGCAGATGCAGGAAGCGCCGATGCAGGCAGCACTGATAAGGCAGATTCAGCAAAGGCCGGAGACGGCTCCGTTTACTGGCTTAACTTTAAGCCCGAGCTTGATGAGACCATTCAGGATCTCGGAAAGAAATATACAGAGAAAACCGGAGTTCCGGTAAAGATCGTTACCGCTGCTTCAGGTACATACAACCAGACACTTCAGTCCGAGATGGACAAATCCGATGCACCTACACTCTTTGTTATAGGAAATGCTGCAGGTGTTAAGGACTGGGGCGAATACGCAATGGATCTTACAGGCACCAGGATCGCTAACGAGCTCTCATCAGACGCTTACAACCTTTATGACAGCGACGGAAAGCTTGTTTCCATTGGTTACTGCTATGAGTGCTACGGCATCATCGTAAATCCTGATCTTATAGAGAAGGCCGGCCACAGTATGGACGAGATAAAGAACTTTGACGGTCTTAAGACTGTAGCTGAGGATATCCATAATAATGCTGGTTCTCTCGGATTTGATGCATTCTCATCTTCTGATATGGATGACTCTTCTTCCTGGAGATTCACAGGACATCTTGCTAACCTTGAGTACTTCTATGAGGAAAAGGAAGCAGGAGCAAAGTGGGAGGAGTGCCCTGCATCCCTTACCGGTGCATACATGGATAACTATAAGAAGCTCTATGACCTTATCATCAATAACAGCCTTACCGATCCCAAGGATCTTGCAAACGGCGGACATGACGCTGAGGCTGAGTTTAAGGAAGGAAAGGCAGCATTCTTCGTAAACGGTTCATGGGAGTATGCAGCAGTATCCGGAGATGTTCCGAATGCAACAATGATCCCTTATTACTGTGGTGTATCAGGAGAAGAGAAGGCAGGTCTTAACTGCGGTACTGAGAACTGCTGGGCAGTTAATGCAAATGCTTCTGAAGCAGACCAGCAGGCTACAATCGACTTCATGGTATGGCTCGTATCCGATCCCGATGCCAGCATGGCAATGGTTGAGCAGCTTGGTATCATGCCCTACAAGAACGCAGTTGAATCTTCCAACGGTTTCTTAAACGATGCTGCAAAATACGATGCTGACGGATGCTATGTAATGGACTGGGCAACAAACTATCAGCCTAACGTTGATGATTATCGTGCAGCTCTTGTTTCTGCACTGAACCAGTATAACGCTGATCAGAGTGATGCTAACTGGGGCCTTGTAAAGAACGCCTTCGTTGATGGCTGGGCTACACAGTATGAGCTGGCAAATGCTGACTGATCGGACCCCTGAATCTTCATTATAGACTTTCCGGTGGGGCGGGCAATGCCCGCCCCTCTTTTACAGGAGGTATCGTATGAACAGAAAACGTTCCAAAACCCCGAAGGAATCGATAAAAAAACACTTTCTCTTATTCATGGGACCGGTTCTGGCGGCTTTTTCCATAGGCTTTATATGGCCTTTCGTCCAGGGGATATATCTTTCATTCTGTAAATTCCGATTGATAAAGGATGCCAAATTTATAGGTGTTTCAAACTATGGCAAGGCGCTCTCGGATGCAAGCTTTATGCATTCCTTTCAATATACGGCGGTCTTTGCACTGGTAAGCCTTGTTCTCATCAATGTCCTGGCCTTTACGGTTGCGGCCATCCTTACACAGAATATAAAGGGCAGCAATCTTTTCAGAACGGTATTTTTTATGCCAAACCTTATAGGCGGTATCGTTCTCGGATATATCTGGGCCATGATCTTTGACGGCATACTTTCAAGATACAGTACTTCGATCCTTCTTGAAACGAAGTACGGTTTCTGGGGACTTATCATACTTATGATCTGGCAGCAGGTGGGATATATGATGATCATCTATATCGCAGGACTGCAGGCTGTCCCGGACGACATGATCGAGGCTGCGAGCATAGACGGAGCAAGCCGTATGCAGACGCTTTTCATGATAACGATACCAAATGTCATGCCATCAATTACGATATGCACATTTTTAAGTCTCACGAACGGTTTCAAGCTCTTTGACCAGAACCTGGCACTGACCGGAGGACAGCCCTTCATCATTCAGCCTGACGGTTCCGCTATCAAGACTACTGAGATGCTTGCACTCAATATCTTTAATACATTCTACGGTTCCAATAAGGCAGCTACCGGCGTGGCACAGGCGAAAGCGGTATTATTCTTTATCCTTGTAGCCGGACTCGGGCTCTTCCAGCTCGCATGTACCAGAAAGAGAGAGGTGCAGCAGTAATGAGTGATAAAACAAGAAAAACGATCTATACAGTCATTCTCTCTGTCGTTTGCATCCTGTGGGTGCTTCCGGTCCTGGCTGTAGGCATAAATTCATTTAAGGTGAATACCTTTGTAAAGACAGATACCTTCAGTCTCCCCAGAGGAGAGATGTATGCGGGCTTTTCAAACTTCATAAAGGGAATGACCTTCGGAAACTATCCTTTCTACAATAGCGTTTTCTACAGCGTTGAGATCACATTTTTTTCGGTTGCTCTCATCCTACTGTTTACATCCATGGCAGCCTGGTATATTGCAAGAGTAGACAACCTTATATGCAGGATAGTATATTTTCTATGTGTATTCTCGATGGTGGTTCCGTTCCAGATGGTGATGTTTACACTTTCAAAGACTGCAGATAAACTTAAACTCAACACCCCCTATACGATCCCGATCGTATATCTCGGATTCGGTGCGGGGCTTGCTGTCTTTATGTTTGTCGGCTTTGTAAAAACGATACCTCTGGAGGTTGAAGAAGCGGCTGCGATCGACGGATGCGGACCGATAAGGACATTTTTCCTGGTCGTTATACCCATGCTTAAGCCTACCCTTATTTCCGTAGGCATCCTGGAGCTCATGTGGGTCTGGAACGACTATCTGCTTCCTTATCTTGTTCTGGATATCAATGAATACAGAACGATACCGATCCATATACAGTATCTGAAGGGCAGCTACGGAACGGTGGATCTCGGTGCGACTATGGCACTTATCCTGCTCTCCATCATTCCGGTCATCATCTTCTATCTTGCCTGCCAGAAGTATATTATTAAAGGAGTTGCCGCAGGTGCGGTCAAAGGCTGAACATGAGGGAAAATATTACCATAAAAGATATCGCAAGAATGTGCAACGTGGGAGTTGCCACGGTTTCACGTGCGATAAATGACGATCCGGGCATCAATGAAAATACCAAAAAGAAGATCCTTGAGACTGTAAGAAAGTACAGGTATGTACCGAATACGAGTGCAAGGAATCTCAAGATGACGGAGTCCAACACCATAGCATTGATAGTCTGTGGTGTTGGGAACATCTTCTTCACATCGATGTATGACGATTTTCAGAACGAGCTTGAAAAGAACGGTT
>JAEEVO010000100.1 GCA_016290905.1 Lachnospiraceae bacterium
CATGTCATTCTGAGCGCAGCGAAGAATCTTTTAAGGGGATTTTTAGACAAGATTTAACATTGAAAATGCATGGGATTTATTGTATAATCAAGGTAGTGCAGTCGCAAAATCATAAGTAATTTTCAGGCTTTTTAAATTTATGTACATAACAGCCGGCGAGTGCTGTAAAAATATTATACATGGAGGTTTACTAATGAAGTACGGTTATTTTGACCTTGAAAACAAGGAGTATGTCATCACAAGACCCGATACTCCCGCACCCTGGTGTAATTATCTCGGTTCACCCGCTTACGGTGCGATCATTTCCAATAATGCGGGCGGATACAGCTTTGTAAAGAGCGGAGCCAACGGCAGGATCACAAGATATCGTTTTAATTCACAGATGGCACTTCCCGGAAGATATATCTATATAAGGGATGCAGAGAGCAAGGATTACTGGTCGGCATCATGGCAGCCGGTAGGAAAGCCCCTTAATGAATACAAGAATACCGTAAGGCACGGTACGGGCTATACCATAATCACTTCCGAGTATTCAAAGATTGAATCCGAGGTTACATATTATGTTCCGAAGGATGCGGAATATGAGGTATGGTCAGCCAGTATCACAAATAATTCTGATACAGAAAGAAAGCTTAACGTTTTCGGATTTGTAGAGTTTACAAATGAGAACAATTACGAGCAGGATGGCGTAAATCTCCAGTATACCTTATTTATATCAAGAACCGAGCTTTTGGGCAGAAAACTTGTTCAGCATATAAATGAACTTATCGGAAGAGATGAGAACGGAGCAAACGGTCACGAGCGTTTCCTGGGACTTGCAAACCAGCCCATAACCGCTGCTGACGGCTCCCTTGAGAAATTCATCGGTCCCTACAGGACTTTCTCGAATCCTATCGCTGTTGAGAACGGCGCATGCGACGGCTCAATGAACTACAACAGCAATTCCTGCGGAGCTATCCAGAGTGACGTTACACTTGCTCCGGGTGAGACAAAGCAGTTCATTTTCGTTCTCGGACAGAAAAAGCCTTTAGAGGCCGATGCCATACTTGACAGATATACAGACGGAAGCGTAGTAGAGAAGGAAGTTTCGGAGCTTAAAGAATACTGGCATAAGAAGCTGGACAACTTCTCGGTAAATACTCCTTCCGAAGAGTTCAACAATATGATCAACGTTTGGAACGCTTATCAGTGCTTCATTACCTTTACATGGTCAAGAGCAGCTTCACTTATTTACTGCGGACTTCGTAACGGTTACGGATACCGTGATACCGTACAGGATATTCAGGGTATCATCCACCTCGATCCCGAGATGGCATGCGATAAGATACGTTTCATGCTTTCTGCACAGGTTGATAACGGCGGCGGACTTCCTCTGGTTAAGTTTACTCATAATGCAGGTCACGAGAATACTCCTGACGATCCCGAATATGTACGTGAGACAGGACATCCTTCATACCGTGCAGATGATGCCTTATGGCTTTTCCCTACAGTTTACAAGTATGTGGGCGAGACAGGCAACAAGGCATTCTATGATGAAGTTATCGTTTATGCAAACGGCGGCGAGGCTTCGGTTTACGATCACTTAAAGAAGGCAATCGAGTTCTCGATGAACAGGCTCGGAAGCCATGATATGCCCGCAGGACTTCATGCCGACTGGAACGACTGCTTAAGACTCGGTGCAAAGGGTGAATCTACATTCGTTGCATTCCAGCTTTATTATGCTATGAACATGATGGAAGAGGTTGCTGCGCTTCGCGGTGATACAGAATACATTTCATACATAAAGGATGTAAGGGCTAAGCTTGCTGCATCCCTTGAAAAGTGCTGGGATGAGGACCGTTTTATCCGCGGTATCCGCGAGAACGGCATTATCGTTGGTGCAAAGAAGGATCCCGAAGCAAATATGTGGCTTAATCCTCAGAGCTGGTCAGTTATTTCGAAATTTGCCTCAAAAGAGCAGGGTAATACAGCCATGAACAAGGTGGAAGAGATACTTAATACTCCTTACGGCGTTAAGATCATGGAGCCTCCTTACAGGTTCCACTGGTTTGATGATGCTCTGATGAAGGTATTCAATCCCGATACAAAGGAAAACGGCGGTATCTTCTCACAGTCACAGGGCTGGGCAATACTTGCGGAGGCACTGCTCGGAAACGGTAACAGGGCATTCAGATACTTCCTTGAAAGCTCACCAGCATCCATGAATGACAAGGCAGAGATCCGTGTCATCGAGCCTTACGTACACGGACAGTTTACAGAGTCAAAGGCATCGCCTTTTGAAGGAAGGTCCCATGTTCATTGGCTTACCGGAACAGCTTCTACAGTAATGGTTGGCTGCGTTGAAGGCATCCTCGGTATGAGACCCGATGCGGAAGGCCTTATCATCGATCCCGCGATTCCTTCGGAATGGAACGGATTTACCGTTGAGAAGAATTTCAGAGGCTCACATCTTTCAATGAAGTTTGAGAATCCCGATCATGTTCAGAGCGGTGTTAAGGAAGTATTCTTAAACGGCGAAAAGCTTGCCGGCAACAGGATTGACGGTGCGCTTCTCAAGGAAAACAACGAGATCAGGGTTGTTTTGGGATAAAACGATAATATTTTGATTTCTCCCACCTTTACTGTTAAAAGGTGGGGGATATTTTCATTTTTTACAATATTAAATAAAAGTCATTCTGAGCAAAGCGAAGAATCTTATAGGCTTAAATAAGATCCTTCGCTGACGCTCAGGATGACATACAATATCAGGATGACATACAAATATCAGGATGACATACAATAGAAGAGTAACTCTCTAAAAGTTTAAATTAAAGAGTGTTGCAAATAAACGGAGGTAATATGGATATTCAGGTTAACGGTACAGAGAAAGAATTCTGTTCAAATCCGATAATCAAGTCGATTTATACCGCAGATCCCGCACCTATGGTTTACGGGGATACGCTGTATCTTTACACGACACATGATGAGGATAAGCTCATCAACGATTTTTATACAATGTTTGACTGGAGATGTTTTTCCACAAAGGATATGGTCAACTGGACCGATCACGGCGTAATTTTTTCGCTAAACGACATAGAATGGGCAGATGCCAGAGCCTGGGCACCCCAGTGTATCGAAAGGAACGGCAAATTCTACCTTTATTGTCCGGTACATAAAAAGGACGGCGGAATGGCCATAGCCGTAGGTATTTCGGACAGTCCCACAGGTCCTTTCAAGGATCTCGGATATCCGCTTGTTGATG
Source organism: Lachnospiraceae bacterium (assembly GCA_016290905.1). GTDB lineage: Bacteria > Bacillota > Clostridia > Lachnospirales > Lachnospiraceae > RUG11977. The sequence goes on from JAEEVO010000100.1 coordinate 3,242, forward strand.
AAGGCGACTGGAACGATATCGATCCCACGGTTTTCATCGACGACGACGGACAGGCATATCTTTATTTCGGTAATCCCGAGCTTCGTTACGTGCTTTTAAATGAAGACATGATCTCGTATAATACAGAGATCGGCGTAGGACGCATTCCCATGACCGAGGAAGCCTTTGCAAAGGGAAGCCACAATACGGGCACATCTTACGGCGAGGGTCCCTGGTTCTATAAGCGTAACGGACTCTATTATATGGTTTATGCGGCATTCCGTGAGGGTTCCAAGGATGAATCGTTCGGTTATTCGATTTCCGAATCGCCTTTGGGACCCTGGAAATACGGCGGAGTTCTTATGACCGAAGAAGGCGGTGTGTTTACAAATCATCCCGGCATATGCGATTTCAAAGGCCATTCGTTGCTTTTTTATCATACGGGTGAACTTCCGGGCGGCAGCCTTTTCCACAGAAGCGTTTGTGTAACAGAGTTTAAGTACAATGCCGACGGTTCGATAGATACAATACCCAAGAGCAAAGGTATGTACGAAATATGAGATTGAAGTAGGTATTATTTCGCTAAATCACGGTTTAACGAAATAATATGCACGTTTTCCATAAGAAGGAGGGGAAAAGCCTATGCCGGCAAAAAAACTGACCGAATCACCGTTTATCAAATATAATATAACGGATGTACCGGGTTTTGAAAAATTCAACGAAAAAAACCTTCCTGTTGTGATCGATGCGCTTAAGGCCATCCATATCAATCTGACCGTGACCGATAATGAGCTGTCCTTATTTATTCCCGCATCATATTACAACGAATATCATAACCGTAATGCAGGCCGTCATAAGAAAATTATGTCTAAAAACGGTGAATACCAGACCTATGATATTTACGGCCGTAAGAAAGAATTTTTTGCCGGTGAAAAACTCATGTATTCCGATATGGTACCGTTAATGCTTCGTCTGTCAGATGCAACCATCATCAAACGGTTAAACATACCCAGGGCTACATATTACAGGCATAAAAAGATGCTCATGGCAAGCAGCTACTACCAAAATATAGAAAAAGACAAACTCACAAAGGAGTTTGCCTTATCTGACGAAGCTGCGGCATATTTTAAATCCGTCGAAGGTGATCTTAATTTCTGATCATTTCGTTAAACGATTAATAATTAGCCTATATCTGTCATGTTCTGCAAAGTGTTATGGTTTTAAGGATGTTTTCAAATTCCTTCTGATGAAGCGACTTGGTTTCCGTTTCTGTTTCATCCTCAGTCTGCTCATCATTTTCAGAATTTTCACCTGTCTGTGTATCATCGGATGTTGCTGTACTGATATCCTCAAAACGGATAACTACGAAGGACTTTTTTGCTTCAATGATATAATAATGTTCTACCAGATTTCCCATACCGGCATAATTGTAACCGATGTCCGCACGATATGCAAGAATATCATTGTTTTTACCTATGGTTACACTTTCTTTTGCAAGAAGCTTTATGTCTGACACGGGATTATAAACAGGCTCACCGCCTTCTTCCTCCGGAGGCATATCTTCGTAGCCGTCCAGATTAAAGTACCAGTCAACAAACTCCTTTATGGTCTCTCCTTCAGTATCCCAGTCCCAGATCTCAAATGAGCTTTTATTATCAAGCGAGAAAAGCATTATATCATTACCCTGCTTGCATTCATCCGACCAGCCTACGGGATAATCAAATTCTATATGATTCCTGTATTTATAATGCTTGGTCTTTTCTCCGACATATTTTTCGTATTCAACATCAAATGTATCATATCTTGAAAGATTGGAAACTCCGAATGTAAATACGGGACAGCTGTCAGCCTCACTGTATCCCAGATAAAAGCCGTAGAATTTGCATGTCTCTCCCTTTTCGGGAGCCTTCTTGTAAGGCATGAGCAGGTTCAGTACGCTCTTTATACGGACTATCCTGTTATTGTCGTTATTTACCATATCTGTAAAATACTTAATCTGATAAGGAACGATATCGACAACGATAACCTTTCCCCATTTTGTCATTACCTCATATCCTCTGGGAGTCTTGGGATCTGTATCAAATGTGGAAATGTTTTTGCAGTGCTCGTTTAAATCCATATAATCGGTTATTGAATCAAGTTCTTCCATAATGGTTCCGTTAAAGCAGAACGGAATACCGTTTAACTCTTCGGGTTCCGGATAAAATGTGGTGTCCGATAACTCCTGTGCAGCATAATAATACATAGAAACCGAAGTTGTTTCCTGAGGAACTACGGGCAGATCCTCTGAATCAAGATCTCCCAGCTTTACGTCCTGCTTTCCGAAATCATCCTTATTATCGGAGTTGTTCTCATCGGTGTTACTGTTGTTATTATCGTTTTTGTTATCGTTATTGTTGTTATTATTGTTATTGTTTGTATCTGTTGCACCCTGTGTTACCGGTACACCCGAAGGATTCTGTTCCGAATCGCTTTTTCCGCACCCTGTTAAAGCAAACGATAACACAAGTACAAATACAAGGATTATTCTTGAAAATTTACGCATAAACCCTCTCCTTTATTTGTTTTTTACCCCTTTACAACAACCTCTTCTTTTTCCTCAGTTTCGGTTTTCTGTTCAGTGGTTTCTGTTTTCTGTTCGGTGGTTTCTGTTTTCTGTTCAGTTGTTTCTACAGTTTCCTGCTTCTCACTTTTAGCTTCGAGCTCGTCCTTGTGTAATTCCTTATACTGCTCGGCGGTTATACATTTGTTGTAAAGAACACCGTCCTCAAGCTTTACCCCACGGGCATTAAACATTTCGCTTACGGAACATACCTGATAACCCTGTTCGATAAGCCACGGGATAACTGTCTTAGCCGCTTCACAGGAAGTCTTGTGGATGTCATGCATAAGGATTATATATCCGTCATGGGCTTCCTTTTTAAGGTTAGCCATGATCTGCTCCGTTGGATTTGAAGATTTTGTTACAGCCCAATCTTGTGTATCAACCGTCCAGTTAATAAGAGCCGTGCCTGCATTTGCTTTTACAGTTTCGTTACATGCGCCGTAAGGAGGTCTTAAAAGTATTCTCTGGTCGTTACCGATAACTTCCCTGATCTTTTCGGCGTTTCCGTTTACTTCCGCACGGATGCCCTCTGCTGAAAGACTTGTAAGTGAAGGATGCTTCATCGTATGGTTCGCGATCTCACAGCCATAAGTATACATATCACGGATCGTATCCGCATAAACCGAAATTCCGTTTGAAACACAGTTATTGTTACACATAAAGAATGTAGCTGTTACACCGTAATACTTAAGTGTTTCAAGGAGACCCGGAGTATTTGCATTGGGTCCGTCGTCAAATGTAAGGGCGATGATCGGCTTGGTAGGGTCTATCACTCTCTGAGTAACATCAGGTGCCGCAACCGTTACGTTGCAGGTATACTTTTTGCCTGTAGCCTTAACCTCGGCAGTGATCGTACATTCACCTCTGAAAACAGCAAGTACCCAACCTTTTCTTGAAACCTTGGCAACATACTTGTTGCTGGTGGACCAAGTGATATCTCCCACTTCGTATTTAAGGTTTTTAAGCTTCAGCTTTTTCCAGTCACCGGCATTCATGGTCATTTTCTTGTGATTGATCTTAACCTTTGCCTTAGCTTCAACTTCATTCTGCTTTAAAACAGATACAAAACCGACAGTCAATACAAAAACCATCATCAGGCATATCGCCTTTTTTAAAATACTCTTCATCTTTCCTCCCTAAAACATTCAGGACACAAAAACTGCTCTTATGTCCTTCATCATATACAGTGAACCTGTTATTACTATGGGATAATCTTTAAGATTACCCTTATTTACAATTTCCAGTGCCCTCTTTACCGCATTTGCGGGTTCCTTGCAAACTTCCGTCGGTATATTTTCTTTAAAATATCCGGTTATCAAATCCGCATCAAGTTTTCTGTCATTTTCCGGTTCTGTTCCTATTACATAGGAAGCAAAGGGCTTTAACATATTAAAAGCGGTCAGCCAGTCTTTATCGGCCATGATCCCGATTACAAATACCGCCTTTTTTATACCATATTCTTTCAGTGACTCACACAGAGCCGAAATGCATTGCGGATTATGACCTCCGTCAGCTATAACAGCCGGAGCTTTTTTTAAAACCTCGAATCTTCCGGGCCATACAACAGACTTTAGACCTTTTTTTATGTCCTCATCCGAAATCTTAAAGCTTTTTTCTTTAAGGATTTCAATGCAGCTCAGGACCAGAGACGCATTACGTTTCTGAAACGATCCCTTTAAAGCCAATTCGGAAAATTCTTTATCGGCAAAGA
>JAEEVO010000022.1 GCA_016290905.1 Lachnospiraceae bacterium
TTCGCTACGCTAAGAGGTGGGGGATATCTTCTGTTTTGTTATATTACGATGCCTGTATTTTTTTCATCGGTCTGTTGCGATATAACGGTTTTCTCTTTAGACCGTTCTGTGAATAGATCAGCTTCGGCTTTTCCGTACCCTCTGCAGCAGCTTTGGTAATAATGCATTTTACGACCGTCAGATCCGAAGGTGCTTCGAACATGGCATCCATCATTATGCTTTCGCATATTGCTCTTAAGCCTCTTGCCCCGGTCTTGCGCTCAAATGATTTTTTCGCTATGACCTCAAGCGCTTCCTGTTCAAACTCAAGCTCGACATCATCAATCTCAAACAGCTTTTTATACTGCTTCGTGAGTGCATTCTTAGGCTTGGAAAGGATATCGCACAACGCTTTTTCATCCAGCATGTCAAGCGCGGCCATGACCGGAACACGTCCGATAAACTCCGGTATGAGTCCGAACTTGATAAGATCCTCGGGAAGAACCTGACGGAACATATCGCCTATATCCAGATTCAGGCTGTCATTTATCTCAGCGTTAAAGCCCATTGATTTCTTGCCTATTCTGGATTCCACTATCTTTTCAAGGCCGTCAAAAGCTCCGCCGCAGATAAACAGTACATTTGTGGTATCAATCCTTATAAGATCCTGATGGGGATGCTTTCTTCCTCCCTGGGGAGGCACCGATGCGATAGTACCTTCAAGTATCTTTAAGAGAGCCTGCTGTACGCCTTCGCCCGATACATCACGGGTAATGGAAACATTCTCCGACTTCTTTGTTATCTTGTCTATCTCGTCTATATATACTATACCGTACTGGGCACGTTCGATATCATAATCCGCTGCCTGGATAAGCTTAAGCAGGATATTTTCAACATCTTCACCGACATAGCCTGCTTCGGTAAGTGTGGTCGCATCCGCCATGGCAAAGGGAACGTTCAGTATCTTTGCCAGTGTCTGTGCAAGATATGTTTTTCCGGAACCTGTCGAGCCTATCATCAGGATATTGCTCTTCTGAAGCTCCACATCTGATTCCTTGATTGAAAGAACCCTCTTGTAATGATTATATACAGCAACGGAAAGGATCTTTTTGGCATCCTCCTGACCGATAACATAATCATCCAGGAATTTCTTGATCTCTACAGGCTTAAGCAGGTTAATCTCGCCGGCAAGCTCTGCACCGTTCATGTCACGCTCGTCATCGGCGTCATAATATTCCTCGTCAAGGATTTCCGCACAGAGGTTTACACACTCATCGCAGATATAAACATCATCAATACCCGAGAAGAGTCTTTTTACCTGATCCTGTCTCTTCCCACAGAAACAACAGCTTATAGATCTTATCTTCCTGCTATCATCACTTCTATTTGCCACATCCGACTCCATTCTTCAAAAATCCCAAATAACCGTACTTAGTTACTCGGCATAATATTTCCTGTTATGATCATCTGTGCTCAATGACTCTGTCAATGAGACCGTATTCAAGAGCTTCCTCTGCGGACATGTAATTATCCCTGTCGGTATCTCTCTCAATAACATCTATGGGCTTGCCTGTATTTGCCGCAAGCATTTCATTAAGCTTTCTCTTGGTCTTTAAAATGTTTTCGGCAACAATCTGTATTTCCGTAGCCTGACCGCGCGCTCCGCCTGAAGGCTGGTGTATCATGATCTCGGCATTGGGAAGAGCCATTCTCTTTCCTTTTGTTCCGCCTGCAAGCAGGAATGCTCCCATGCTTGCGGCAAGACCTACACAGATAGTGGAAACGTCACACTTAATATACTGCATGGTATCATAGATGGCAAAACCCGATGTTACAGATCCGCCGGGACTGTTAATATAGAAATTAATATCCTTATTGGGATCTTCGGACTCCAGGAACAGCATCTGGGCAACAACAAGTGAAGCTGTAACATCATTAACCTCTTCGGAAAGGAAGATTATCCTGTCCTTTAACAGTCTGGAATAAATATCATACGAACGCTCTCCACGGCTCGTCTGCTCTATTACATAAGGGACTAAACTCATATAAACCTCCGATTACTTCTTAAGGATTATTTTTCAATAGCTGCCTCACGGATAAGATCTGCTGCCTTACCTACAGCTATGTTACGCTTCATGTTCTCAAGCTCCTTACCAACTACGAGCTCCTTGATCTTATCCTTCTCCATCTTGTACATCTCAGCCATGGTAGTGAATTCCTGATCTACTTCCTCAGGGCTGACCTCAATCTTTTCAGCTTCAACAATTGCTTCAAGAACAAGTCTTGCCTGAACACGCTTTAATGCCTGAGGCTTTGTCTGCTGAACAAACTGCATTGCATTCATTCCGCTGTACTTTAAGTACTGCTCAAAAGGCATACCCTGCTGCTGGATCCTCGATGCGAAATCCTCTACCATGTTACGAGCCTCGTTCTCAATCATGGCATCGGGGATATCCATCTCTGATGTCTCGATAACCTTAGCGAGTACTTCGTCTTCCTTAGCCTGCTTTAACTCCTTTTCCTTGCCCTCCGACAGTTTCTTCTTAATATCCTCTTTTAACTCGGCAAGTGTATCAAACTCCGATACCTCCTGAGCAAACTCGTCATCTGCCTCAGGAAGCTCCTTACGGGTGATGGCATTGATCTTGCACTTGAACACTGCGGGCTTGCCCTTCAGGTTCTCAGCATGGTATTCTTCGGGGAATGTAACATTGATATCCTTCTCATCGCCGATATTCATACCGATGAGCTGTTCCTCAAAGTTGTCGATAAAGGTATGTGAACCGATAACAAGCTCTGCATCCTCAGCCTTTCCGCCTTCAAAAGGAACCCCGTCTACGCTTCCTTCATAATCAAGCTTGATCGTGTCGCCGTCTTCAACGGCTCTGTCTTCAACGGTGATGCTTCTTGAATTCTGATCTCTGAGCTTGTCGATCTCGGCGTCGATCTCGGAATCCGTAACTTCAATCTCTTTTTTCTCAACCTCAACACCCTTATAGGTGCCAAGCTTAACCTCGGGCTTAACTGCAACCTTTGCTGTATATATAAGGCTCTTGCCCTTCTCAACCTGCTCAATGTCAACTTCAGGTCTGGAAACTATATCAAGACCGCTCTCCTCTGCAGCCTGTGCATATGTGTCGTTTATAACGGCATCGGCTGCATCCTCATAAAATACTCCGGAACCGTAAACCTTCTCGATAAGTGCAAGAGGAGCCTTGCCCTTTCTGAAGCCCTGTATCTGAATCTTGTTTTTGTTTTTCTGATATGCCTGCTGATATGCTTTTTCAAAAACATCGGCATCTACTTCTACCGTAATCTTAAAACTGTTTTTTCCTAAATCTTCTGTCTTGACTATCATTTGTCGTTCCTCCTGAAATTATATTCACAATCTTGGTTATTATATCATATAAATTTCAAAAAGGCAAGAGTCAATTTATTTTAAAAGTCGCGCAAAAAAAGGAACGGCAGAATATGCCGTTCCCAAATAGAAATCAGATCTTTTCCGATTATCTTCCGAGTGTCAGATGCTTCTCTACGAAACCATCGATGAAGCCGATCCTTAAGGTCTTCATTCCAAGTGCCATGAATGCAAGGATGATGAAGAAGATGTACTTGAAGATGCTTATCATTGACTCAAGTGCTGCGATGATCTGTCTGAGCTTAGCGTAAGGAACGTTGCCTTCGAATACTGCTGCCCATGAATTGAACATACCGAACAGATCGGGCAGGAAATCAAGGATGTATCCCAACAGTGAGAAACAGATTGCAAGGAATAATGCCTTGGCTACGGTTGCCCTGAGCCATTCATTGCCTTCACAAACAAGAACATAGCCTACTGCTATGATAAGGGGAAGATATCCACCGAAAATCGCTAAAAGGAAAGTAAAGAATGCGTATGCTCCTGCTGAAAGTCCAATTTTTGTCTTCATAATTTTTTCTCCGGATCCTTTATCCGGATTCCTCCTTCTGATAATGTAATGACCAATACACTAAAGAATGTTACATGTTGCCGGCTCCGGTTACGCTTTGAATATTACCTTCGTCAAAAGTATCTCTATAAGCAGATAGATCAGACCGTACAAAGTAACAAGAACCACATTGCACCAGAACCGTTTGTTTTCGCTCTGATTTTCCGAAAGAGCTCTTTCAATACTTATGTTCTGGTAAAAAACTATGCCGAAATAAAGCGTCAGGAAGAATGTTACAAAATATCCCGTAGCAAACTGGAAAAGCGACATAACGAAAAGGACACAGTCAAGTAATGCCGTATTGATCAACGTTGCCGACAGGATCTTTACATAATCGATCTCCTTTTTTTCCCTGAACGCGCATATGATCGCGGCAGGAATAAATTTGACGATACAGAAGATGGTTGCCATAAGCGCACCCCAACCTAAAGCCGGTGCAAAATTACGGCCACCCGTTCCGATAAAATACAGCAGTGTTGACAGCCATGTAATGATAAAGAAAATACCCAACATTACAAACCCTGATCCCACCGGTATCTTTCCGTCAAACACGCCCAGACATGCCGTACCGGGATGTACAAAGCATTCTCCGAATGCTTTAAATGCCTCAACAAAAGGATTCGGTCCCGAAGGAACCTTGACCATGTATACCGGGGCATTCATCTGCCCTTGCGGATTGTTGGGCATAAACATATATACGGGCTGCGGTGCTCCCTGTTGATACTGCGCCTGTTGGGGCGGTATCTGTTGCTGAGCCTGCATCTGCGGCTGAGCCTGCATTGGCGGTTGAGGCTGCGGCGTCGGTTGCTGAGCCTGTATCTGCTGCGGGGACATCTGCGGCTGAACCGGCTGCTGGTATCCGTTAGAAGCCTGCTGCTGAACCATGTTCGGCGCTGCATTCATGTTTACGCTGTTTCCGCATGAACAAATCCCGTTCGGGGGAAGCTGTTTCCCGCACAAGGGACAAAAACCCATTTTCACACCTCCTCGACATTTATAGTTTCATGCAACTTAGAGAATCAAAAACATACCTTTTGAAACCTGTTATTCATTATAGCACATTGTTTCAAGATTGTAAAAGACTTTTTTCAGATTTTTTATCTGTTTTTCACATTATTTTTTCTTTTTAAAGCCCCAGTTCCTTAATAAATCTTGAACGTAACTGTTTTTTACCTCTCCTGTCAGACGAAAATGTAAGAAAAAGCCTGTTTTTGGCACGAGTTACGGCAACATAGAACATCCTCCGTTCCTCCTCTATCTCTTCTTTGCTTACCGCCTGCCTGTGAGGTGAGCCGCCTTCACACAGATCCATGACGAAAACGGTATCAAATTCAAGACCCTTGGCGCTATGATATGTTAGCAGGCTCACTCCCGCTTCCTTCTCCTTTTCCTGTCTTTCAAAACGTCTTGCCTTCAAAGCCTCCGTATAATCTGCTATGTGCTTTTTCCAATCGGCATATGTAGCGAACTCTGCGGAAGACGCCTCTATCTCGTCAAGTATCTCAAAAAGGCCTTCCCGATCAAGATTTCTTTCATTTGCGTACTTATCCAGGAAATCATCGTATCCCACAGCCCTTCGTATATATTTCACCGCCGCCTTCGGATCAAGCTTCTTTATAATGTACAGGTCGTATTTCAGTTTTTCAATTCTGTCCCTTACATACTGCCTGTCCTTATAAGACGCCATGAGAATATCAAAATCCAGCTCACGTTTTCTCATCACATCCCTTGTGATATACCTCGACGGCCGGTTCGCTATCTGAAGAAAGAGTTCTCTCCATCTCACCCTGTCCTCCTGTGGCCTTTCGATAAGCGCCATTTCGATATATGCAAAAATATTTAATGCTATCCAGTGTTCATAAATATTCGGCACATTGTCCCTGAGACAGAACCTGATGTTTTTTTCCTTAAGTCTTGAGATCAGTGCGCCGGGCTGTGTATTCACCCTGTACAGAACGGCAATCTCGGATTGGTCAATCCCCTTTTTCAGCAGCTCCTCTATCATGACCGCGATATACTCCGATTCATTCTTTATCTCCCCGAATTCCCTGAAGAGCACGGTTGATGTCCTCGGTACCGAAGTTCTGCCCGATCTGATGTTTTTCCTGTATCTTTTTTTGTTATGCGAGATGAGTTTTATCGAATGTTCCGATATCTCGGGAGAGCACCTGTAATTGACGCCCAGAATTATCTTCTCATATCCGGGACATTTTCCAAAATCCTTTTCAAACTCAAAAAGCATACCCGGATCCGCACCTCTGAAGGAATAGATGCTCTGATCGTCGTCTCCGACAACAAAGATGTTGTTATGGAGAGCGCACAGTCTTTTTGTCAGCCTGTACTGAAGCGGACATATATCCTGGAACTCGTCTATAAGCACATATTCATAAATGCCCCGCCAAAATTCCAACACCTCGGGTTTTTCATCAAAAAGTCTCGAACACAGAAGCAGCATGTCATCAAAATCAATTTTCATCTCACTTCTGAGCATTCGTTCAAATTCTTCATATATGATCCGGAAAGTTTTACGATCAGTGACGGAGGAATTAAATCCGTCAGGGTCTGCCCCGCTGTTTTTCAGGCAGCTTATTTCATTAGACAACGTAAAAATAAGATTGTTATCGCCATAAGACTCAATGCCGGCTTTTTCCGCCGCCAGCTTAATGAACCTGTTTCTTTCGTCCTCGGCCAATATCGCGGACATATCGTAATGGTATGCCCACCTTAAGATTTTATAAAACAAAGCATGAAAGGTACCGAAGGATACTCCCTGTTCTCCGCCCGCAAGGATCCTGTAACGTTCCTGCATCTCCCGGGCGGCGGTCCTTGTAAAAGTAATGACAAGTATCTTTTCGGGAGAAACACCGCATTCTCCCGTAAGAAATCTGATACGGTTGACTATGACCGTGGTTTTACCCGAACCGGGCCCTGCAAGTACCATGCAAGGCCCGTCGGTATGCGTAACCGCTAAATTCTGTTCTTCATTAAATCTCATCTGAGTCAGGATACTACTTTAGCCTCAAGAAGAGCGATGCCCTTGCGGATACGCTCAAGAGACTCATCCTTTCCCAGAATTTCCATGATCTCGTAGGCTCCTCCGGGAGTCATCTGCTTACCCGATACCGCTGTCCTTAACGGCCAGAGGGCTATGCCGTTCTTTATGCCTTTTTCCTCGACATACCCGGAAACAAGCGCCGATAATGTGTCATTGTTATAAGTATCAAGTGCCTCAAGCCTCGGCAGAAGATCCTTTAACGACTCCAAGGAATTCTCCGAATTGGTCTTCATCTTCTTATGGGTATACATCTCAGGATCATACTCGGGAAGCTCGTTGAAGAAATCTATCTTTTCGGGGATGTCGCAAAGCGTCTCTATCCTCGTTTTTACAAGATCGGCGATCTTTTTCTTATCATAATCCTTTTTAACAGCCTGCTCCACATACGGAAGTGCCAGCGAATAATACCTCTCGTTGTCCATCATCTTAAGATACTCGCCGTTCATCCATCTGAGCTTTACGATGTCAAATACCGAAGGTGACTTGTTTATCTTAGTATAGTCGAACAACTCTATAAGCTCATCAAGTGAAAATATCTCACGGTTCTCCGGCCCGCTCCATCCGAGAAGCGCCATATAGTTCACGATTGCCTCGGGTACAAAGCCCTGATCGGTCAGATCCTCAAACGAAGCATGACCGCATCTCTTTGAAAGCTTCTGATGATCCTCGTTCGTTATCAGCGGAAGGTGGACATATACCGGCTCCTTCCATCCGAACGCCTGATAAAGACGTGTATACTTCGGTGTTGAAGAAATGTACTCATTTCCTCTGACCACATGTGTTATCTCCATCAGATGATCATCTATGACATTTGCAAAATTGTATGTAGGGAACCCGTCAGACTTGATAAGTATCTGGTCGTCAAGCTCTGAATTATTTATCGTGATCTCGCCGTATACCGCATCGGTAAAGCTCGTGGTACCCTCCCTCGGGATATTCTGCCTGATAACAAACGGCATCCCCTTGGCGAGATTTGCCTCCACTTCCTCTTTGCTTAAAGAAAGACAATGCTTGTCATAATGGGTTATTGTCTCTCCTCCCGCCTCGGTTGTAAGAGACTCCAGTCTTTCTTTTGTACAGAAGCAGTAATAAGCAGCTCCGCTCTCAACAAGCTGTTTTGCATACTTCATATAAAGACCGGACTTAACGCGCTCACTCTGAACGTAAGGTCCGTAACCCTTATCCTTATCGGGACCCTCGTCGTGTACGAGCCCCGCAGCCTCAAGCGTCCGGTTTATGATATCTACCGAACCCTCAACCAGTCTTCCCTGGTCGGTATCCTCTATTCTCAATAAGAAATCCCCACCGGCATGCTTTGCAATAAGAAACTCATACAAAGCTGTACGGAGATTTCCGACATGCATCTTCCCCGTAGGTGAAGGTGCATACCTTGTACGTACTTTGTCCATTTTAATTACTCCTTTTCAAATTCCATTACCATTTTTATTTTTTCGCTGTCATTTATCTCGGTAACTTCGATATTTAAGGTGTTACCCGATAAAGTCCCTGCCCATTCGGTCTGCTGAAGGAAAATGGTGATCTTATTGGAATCACTCTTCCATGAAGCACCGTATTTATGACCGTCTATAGTCACGTCGCATGCACCTGCAGTCTTAAGCACAATGTCGGCCCCGCTGTCAAAGGCTTGCGATGCCGGTACGCTGATACCGTCAACCGTCACGTTTTTACATTTATAGTTTCCACAGTTCGGATCTGCGGAGCATGCTGTAAACGACAGTGTAAGCACCAGGATCGTTACAACACTGACAAATCTTTTCAAAAGCTTTTTCATAATGCTCTCCTTAAATGATCAATCCTATTTTGCAAAAAGCGTACCAATGATACCACGTCCCAAAGATGCCCCGACATTACCTCCGAGCTTCTTTCCGAACGAACCGAACGAAGAACCGAGATTGTTTCCTATCTCACGTCCTATGGTCCCGGTTGCTGCCGAAGCCGTGCCCCTCAAAGCCTGCTTAATGGCCCGGTCCTGTCTGTCCTTCTGCTTCTGCTGTTCCTTTAAAGCTTTTTCCTGAGCCTTCTGCTGTTCTTTAAAAGCTTTTTCCTGAGCTTTTAACTGTTCCTTGTAATATCTTTCTTCAAGTCTTGCCTGTTCTTTTGCGGCTCTTTCTTCGGCTCTCTGCTGTTCTCTTTCAGCACGTTCTTCAGCCTTCTGTTGTTCTTTCTGCTTACGTTCCTCTTCCTTAGCCGCAAGTGCCGCTTCTTTTTCTGCCTGCTTCTGAGCCAGAGCCTCTTCCTTTGCCTGCTGTGCGGCAAGTGCTTCCTGTTCGGCACGTTCCTGCTGTTCGATGTTCAGTCTCTGGAAGAACTCATATGCCGAATCCCTGTCAAAGGTATCGCAATACTTGTTGTACAACATACAGGAATCTATCTGTCTTCTGCGTTCGTTATCATCTATCATTCCCATATAGCTCTGGGGAGGAAGGATCTTCGCCCTCTGAACTATCGTAGGGATACCCTTTTCATCAAGAACGGAAACAAGAGCTTCACCCGTTCCGAGTTCCTGAAGTGTCTGCAGGGTATTAAACTCCGAATTCTCCCTGAAGGAAGATGCGGCAGCCTTAAGTCCCTTCTGGTCGGCCGGCGTATAAGCGCGAAGCGCGTGCTGAACCTTGTTTCCGAGCTGTGCCAGAACTCCGTCCGGAATATCCTTCGGATTCTGCGTTATGAAATAAATCCCGACACCCTTTGAACGTATAAGCTTTACAACCTGTTCTATCTTTTCAAGAAGTGCCTTTGAAGCCGAATTGAAAAGCATATGTGCTTCATCAAAGAAGAATATCATCTTCGGGCGGTCAAGGTCTCCTACCTCCGGAAGGGTTTCGTAAAGCTCGGACATAAGCCAGAGCAGGAATGTCGAATACATCTTCGGATGAAGTATGAGCTTCTGGCAGTCAAGTATCTGTATCATGCCCTTTCCGTTATAATCCGTTGCGAGGAAATCACGGATGTTGAGCGCAGGTTCACCGATAAAGAACTCCCCGCCTTCCGATTCCAGTGCTATGACCGAACGCATGATCGCCGCTATGCTGTTCACAGACATATTCCCGTACTGCCTGCTGTAATCCTTGGAGTGTTCGCTCACAAACTGCAGCATGGAACGCAAGTCCTTTGTGTCTATAAGTAAAAGCCCTTCATCATCAGCTATCTTGAATATTACCGTAAGTATGTCAGTCTGGGTATCGTTAAGCTCAAGTATGCGTGCCAGCAGGAGCGGTCCCATTTCGGATACCGTGGTCCTTAACGGCATGCCCTTTTCTGCATAAACGTCCCAGTAATTCGAAGGGAAACTCTTAAATGTAAAACCACGTTCTGCGAGCCCCATTTTCTGAACTCTTTCTTCAGCGCTGCCTCCGCCGATGCCCGGAGCGCACATACCCGAAAGATCCCCCTTTACATCCGCAAGAAATACGGGTACTCCTATATCGCTGAACGATTCCGCCATGACTTTTAAGGTAACTGTTTTTCCGGTACCCGTCGCTCCGGCTATAAGTCCGTGACGATTAGCCATTTTCGGATAAATATACAGATCTTCTTCTCCCGATTTTCCTATTAAAATTTTCCCGTCGTAAAACATACACTACCTCCGCCAAAAAAATCATACGTAGTGTCAATGTCACCTCGAAAACGCATTCAGCATTTCCTCGGTAACAAAACGATGCTACACATCCATTTTGTTATATTATACCAAAATATACCGATAAATCAAGCATAATTATGAAAAAGGCCAAAAACATAAGAGCCTATTGCAGGTCTGCCTGCCGATAGACTCTTATAAGGGATTTTCACTATGAAATGTTATAATCATTGATCATCCTGCAATCTGGTTTCCGGTATAGAGCTGATAATACTTGCCCTTTTCCTCTATCAGATCGTCATGGGTTCCGCGCTCTATGATGCGGCCCTGTTCAAGAACCATGATACAGTCGCTGTTCTTTACGGTTGAAAGCCTGTGTGCGATAACGAAGGTTGTCCTGCCCTTCATAAGCTTATCCATACCCTCCTGTACAAGCTTTTCTGTACGGGTATCGATCGATGATGTTGCTTCATCAAGGATAAGTACGGGCGGATCTGCGATAGCCGCACGTGCTATGGCAAGCAGCTGACGCTGACCCTGAGAAAGATTTGCGCCGTCTCCGGTAAGCATCGTATTGTAGCCTTCGGGAAGCCTTCTGATAAAGCTGTCGGCATTTGCAAGCTTTGCGGCTGCCTTAACTTCTTCATCTGTTGCATCAAGCTTTCCGTACCGGATGTTTTCCATAACCGTACCGGTAAAGAGATGTGTTTCCTGAAGAACTATGCCGAGCGAACGTCTAAGGTCCGCTTTTTTGATCTTGTTCACATTGATACCGTCGTAACGGATCTTTCCATCCTGTATATCGTAGAAACGGTTAATAAGGTTTGTGATGGTAGTCTTTCCGGCACCGGTGGAGCCTACGAAAGCAATCTTCTGTCCGGGCGTAGCAAAAAGCTTAATGTTATGGAGTACCATCTTTTCTTCAGTATAACCGAAATCAACGTTATCGAATACCACGTCACCCTTAAGTTCTACATAGGTTGTGGTCCCGTCTGCCTTGTGGAAATGCTTCCAAGCCCAGATACCGGTCCTTTCCTCTGTCTCCGAAACAGAGCCATCGGCATTTTTCTTTGCGTTTACAAGTGTTACATAGCCTTCGTCAACCTCAGGCTTCTCATCCATGAGCTGGAAGATCCTATCGCCGCCGGCAAGTGCCATGATTATCGAGTTGATCTGCATGCTTATCTGGTTGATGGGCATGTTGAGCTGTCCGTTAAAGGTAAGATAACTTATAAGCGCGCCAAGTGCCAGGCCGCCCACTCCGTTGATAGCCATGATACCGCCGACTATCGCAAGTACAACATAGCTGAAATTGCCAAGCTGTGCATTGATGGGCATGATGATATTCGCAAAACGGTTTGCATTGTTTGCGCTGTCAAAAAGCTCATCGTTAAGCTTATCAAAGTCTTTGATGTTCTGATCTTCATGGCAGAATACCTTTACAACCTTCTGGCCGGACATCATTTCCTCAACAAAACCGTTAAGTGCACCAACAGCCTTCTGCTGTTTTACGAAATACTTTCCGCTCTTTCCCGAAATCTTCTTTGTACAGAAAAGCATTAAACCTATCATCACAAGCGAGATCAGCATCAGCTGCCAGCTAAGCAGCAGCATGCTTATCGATACACTTACGATAGTAATGATACTGTTCAGGAACTGCGGGATACTCTGTGAGATCAGCTGTCTCATGGTATCAACATCGTTCGTATACATCGACATGATATCACCATGCGAATGAGTGTCGAAGTACTTGATCGGAAGTGTTTCCATGTGTTCGAACATATCATCCCTGAGCTTACGCTGGAAGCCCTGGGTGATCCTTACCATGATACGAGCCTGAACGAAGCTGGCCAGGATACCTACAAGTATGAAGCATACCGTGATAAGTATCTCCTGTCCCAGATCCCCGAAGGTTTTTGTTCCCGCCTGGATCCCGGGAATATAATCATCCAGCAGAACCTTCGTAAACAAGGTTCCCTTAACTGTCATACAATAAACGGTGATACCGATACACGCCGCAACACATATCCATAAAACCAGATTGTCAAGTACCATGTACTTTAAAAGCCTTTTAAGAATCTTTCCCGGATTCTTAACTGTAGGCTTCATTCCTCTGGGCATCGGCCCACGTCCCATACCAGGTCCCGGCATTATCGTTCACCTCCTTCATCAAAGTCTCCGTTACCGCCTGTCTGAGATTCGTAAACATCGCGGTAAATCTCATTATTCTTTAACAGCTCCTCATGCGTTCCGAAGCCGTTGATCTTTCCGTCTTCCATAACGATGATCCGGTCAGCGTTCATAACACTTGAAATACGCTGTGCAATGATCAGTTTCGTGGTGCCGGGGATCTCCTCGGCAAATGCCTTCCTGATCTTGGCATCGGTCGCAGTATCAACAGCACTTGTGCTGTCGTCCAGGATAAGTATCTTCGGTTTCTTTACCAGAGCTCTTGCGATACATAATCTCTGCTTCTGTCCGCCGGATACGTTCGTTCCGCCCTGCTCTATATAGGTCTCATACTTATCAGGCATCTTCTCGATAAACTCATCGGCACATGCAAGCTTGCAGGCTCTTCTGCACTCAGCCTCGATTTCTTCCTTCTCCCGGGGTGTCTCGGGGACATCTTCCTTGCCCCTGTTTTTTCTGACACCCCAGCGAAGGTTATCCATAATAGTTCCTGAGAAAAGGACATTTTTCTGGAGGACTACGCTTACTTCGTCACGAAGTACTTCTAGATCGTAGTCCCTTACATCTGTGCCGCCTACCAAAACGGTTCCGTCGTTTACGTCATACAGACGGCTTATAAGGTTAACAAGAGTGGACTTGGCACTTCCCGTTCCGCCTATTATTCCGATCGTTTCACCGGAATCTATGTTGATATTGATATTGCTTAGTACGTTTTCCTTACCTTCCTTATTGTAACGGAAGTTTACATTCTTAAATACGATACTTCCATCCTTTACTTCCATAACAGGGTTCTCGGGATTTGTAATATCGGGCTCTTCATCCAATACTTCGCAGATACGTCTTGCGCTTGCGGCACTCATGGTAATCATGATGAAGATCATCGACAAAAGCATAAGGCTTATCAGGATTCTCATACAGTACTGAAGAAGCGCCGTAAGGTCACCCAGGTTAAGGTCGGTAGCCCCGGTATTCACTATCATCTTGGCTCCGAACCAGCTGATGAGCATTGTACATGCGTATACCGTAAGGCTCATTGCCGGTCCGTTGAAAGTGGTAAGCTTCTCTGCTGCAGAGAAAATCTTATAGATATTATTGCTGGCAGTCTTGAATTTCTTCTTCTCATGCTCCTCGCGGACATAAGCCTTTACCACACGGATAGCATTTACGTTTTCCTGTACGCTGGCGTTCAGCTCATCATACTTCGGAAATGCCTGTTCGAATGCCTTCATGGCCTTTGAAATAATAAGAGCCAGGATTCCTCCAAGGATAATAACCGCTACCAGATAGATAAGCGCAAGCTTTGGCTTGATGGCGAAGGACATGATCATCGCAATACTGAATGTCATTGGGATCCTCATACCCATTCTAAGTATCATCTGATAAGAGTTCTGAACATTGTTAACATCGGTGGTAAGTCTCGTAACCAAACCTGCGGTACTGAACTTATCTATATTCTTAAAGGAGAATGTCTGGATCTTATCAAACATGCCTTTTCTGAGATTCCTTGCGAATCCGGTGGATGCTTTTGCTCCGAACACGCCGCCCATGATACCGCCGCCAAGACCTACAAGAGCTGCCAAGACCATAAATACACCGATCTTAATAATATGCCCCATATCCCCGGTACCGTCATTACCGTTAATTCCGTCATTAACCAGGGATGCCATAAGTATCGGCACGACCATCTCCATAGCTACTTCAACGATCATGCTCAAAGGAGTAAGTATGGATTCTTTTTTATACTCCTTAACATAAGATAATAATCGCTTTATCAAAATATGTTCCTCCTGAATAAAATAAGTGCATCTTAAATCTACCGGTGCTTAGAAATTTCTTAACGCGGCGCACAGGCAAAGCCCGTGCTTTTTCGCTAAAATTTCTAAAGTTAGTGCAACCTCAAGCTTCCGGTGCTTAGAAATTTCTTAACGCGGCGTTTAAGCGAAGCTTAAACTTTTTCGCTAAAATTTCTAAAGTTAGTACAACCTCAAGCTTCCGGTGCTTAGAAATTTCTTAACGCGGCGTTTAAGCAGAGCTTAAACTTTTTCGCTAAAATTTCTAAGCTACTCCTCAAAACCGCTTCGCTTCATGTTTTCCGATATCTTATCGAATATATTGTGAAGCGTCTGTCTTTCCTCATCGGAAATACCTTCCTCCATCTTTTCGTTGGTGGCGAAAATGCTCTTCATGCTCTCTTCATGAACTTTCTTTCCGGTTTCTGTCACTATTATCCGTTTGAGTCTTGTATCCTTTTCATCCGACTGCCTGGTTATATATCCCATCTGCTCGAACTGCTTCATGACATTTGCGACAGTAGAACGGGGCATACAGAATCTTGTCTCTATATCCTTCTGATATATGGTCATATCTTCATGGTGAACCAAAAAACCCAATATCCAGCCATGGGTGATAATGATCTCATCAAATCCGGCTTTCGTAAGCTCTGCTCCGATAAAGCTTCCTATCGTATTGCTCATACGTTTAAGTTCCCAACCTAAAGATTCCTTACGATCCATGTACTCCTCCTTTTCCACCTTTATACAGCTTTCCGTTTCTATTCAATACTGAACTCAAACTGTTTATTTACAACTTTTCAGACAATTCCATTTGGAATTGTTCAATTTCAGACTGTTCTGTTTTGGACAGTTCCATATGGGACTGTTCTATTTGGGATAATACACCCAATTATTAAATTTGTCAATACCATTTTTTTATTTTTTTAGATTTTTATCAGGCTATAACATTATGATATATCACTTATATCTCACGGCTCATTTTTTGTATAAAACATTCATATATTGTGTACTTTTCGTACATCAAGTTAGAATTTAAAAAACCCATTCCATATGATAGTATAATAATTGCTGTACAGCATGCCATCATCCCCCATCGATTTACAGAGGTTCCCGATGGGGGGAATATTTTTAATACCATCACCGAAAGGAAAAGCTAAAAATGCATGATTTCATTGATATAAAAAAAAATATACTGATAGAGTATGCCAACAATCCTATAAATGCAGTATCCATTCTTTCCGAATACATTAAGCTGTACAAGATCTATAACAACAAGAAATCTCTGGATGATACTGCGGACTGTCTTAATGTATCCAGGGGTACCTTGATCAAGATATGCAAGAAAAAAGCAAATCTCAGAATGAATACGATCACGACCATAATCGATGCATTGATAGAAAGCAGATGCCCCGAACCCGACCTGCTTAAGACCCTGCATTGCTTAAACTTTGAAAACTGCAAACAATGTCCCCTTGTAAAATACATTTTTGCACTCGGGAAATTCACTTACAGTTTCGTCAACAACACTATCAAATAAGCCAACTTTATATTGACACCACATCTGTAAACTGTTATTCTATAAATCAGATAAAAATCAGGAAAGGAGCCGCCTTTTGCGGCAGAAAAGATAAGTGGCTAGAAAATATATTTCCATTTTTTTCCTTACGCTACTGGCCGGTATACTGATTTTCTGTGTTTATATGATGATACAGCTTTATAAAGACAAAGAAGCCTCCGAACAACAGGAGTCTGTTCTCCAGAAGACAGATACCGCAGATACCGTCACTTCTGTTCCCGTTCCCACAAAGGCAGCGGTGAAAGAAAATATACCGGATTTCTTATCCCCGACTCCCACCGTCTCCCCCACTCCCGTTCCCGTCAGGGATTATTCCGCAGAGTTCTATATGACAAGGATTTCGGAAGAGATCCTTGCACGCATAAGTGGGAAATCGTACCCGGAAGGGGCTTCGATATCTATTGATGACCTCAGATGGTGTCATGTACTTCATTACGGATTTGACGGCGAGATACACGAAGGCGAGCTGATCGTAAACAAAGAAATAGCCCACGACATACTTGAAATATTCCGTGAGCTGTTTGATATTAAATATGAAATAGAAAAAATACGTCTGATAGATGAATACAATGCCGAGGACGAGGCTTCCATGGAAGACAACAATTCCTCCGCCTTCTGTTATCGTACTATAGCAGAATCGACTACGCTTTCAAACCATGCCAAAGGGCTGGCAATAGATATCAACCCTTTATACAACCCCTATGTTTATACCAGGAAGGACGGTTCCCTGTTCCTTCAGCCCGAAAACGCGGGCGAATATGTTGACAGAGACAGGGAGGACTCCCGTTATATAAGAAAAGATGATGTCTGCTACAATATCTTTATCGCCCACGGATTCACCTGGGGCGGTGACTGGTCAAGCAAGAAAGACTACCAGCACTTTGAAAAGGAACCAGACTAGCGAGCCCGGAGCTGCTTATCCGACTTTTACCCTGACACTGTCCGTCATGCCGTTTTCGGATATGCAGTAGATATAGCAGCTTCCTTCGGCCACGGCACTAACCTTTCCTTTTGAATTTACCTTAGCGACATTCTCATCGGAAGAATAGTATCTTACCGCTTTCACTTTCTTTCCGGAATAAACTTTCTTTTCTTCAAGGCTTTTCGCGATCTTTGCGGAAAGTCTTTTGTTTTCTCCCGGCTTAATATCTATTTCTTCTTCTCCTTTAAGCTCTATCAGGTTTATGTTTGTGTATTTCCGGTTCCCGTCAGATACCAGGAAGCTCTTAAAACTCTTTCCGGCGGAGTACATCTTTCCGTTTTCATCCTTATACAGGGCTACAACATAATATTTCCAAACCCGGTTATCGCAACCGGTATTCACGAACGAAGTTTCATCACCGTCAAGTGTTGCGAGCTTCCGGTATTCCTGTCCCAGCGGTGCCCCGTAAACCTTATATCCGGCTGCATTGGGATATCTGTCCCATGATAAAGCATGCCCGCCTTCTTTATCTAAGCTTCCTTCAACGGTAAAAGGAGCCGGTTCGACCTCAAACTGTACCTGAGTACTGTTTCCGAACCCGTCGGTTGCGATTACGGTTATGGGACCGTTTGCCCCTCCGACGTCAAAAGTTCTTCCCGGAATGCCTAAATCCCTGCCGTCAGCAATAACTCTGACCAAAAGCTTCCCTGTATCACTTACCGTTATCTGCACGGTTTTGGAATAAGCAGCACCATCTTCTACTCCCGTAATGACCGGTACATCCTTATCTTTATAAAGATCAAGCATATTGTCCAAAAAGCTGTTTAATGACTCCTGACTCCAGCTCTCGGTAAATCCGGCACCGAGACCGGTCTCGTTTTCCAAGGAATTAACCTTTTTCAAAAGACCAAAATACATCTCAAGCGCAGCATTATAATCTGCCTTTGAACTTTCGTACAGCTCCAGAGTATTTAATGCTGAATAAGCATAGCTTATGTAATATCCGGGAGTGTCAAAAATATGATCGATCCAGTACCATACTATGCCGCCCGGATAATACTCCGATCCCGTAGCCGTTAACGCGCCCGCAAGCTCTTCCGCAGTCTTATATTTGCCCTTGTATGCAGCATACTCTACAGCTGTTACCGCACATCCATCATAAAGATTCCGCAGGAATTCCCCGACAGCGCACATCTCGGCACTCTTTCCGGCTTCCCCGTATATATCATCATAATGACGCAATGCCAAAATTTCCATTCCCTGTGAAAATATTTCTTCCACATCAAGTTCGTTTAAGATCACATTTGAAACAGGTCTCCAATAATACGAATTATAATGTCCATACTCATGGAACACCGATGACAGATCACGTGAAGCATCTGCCGATTCCGTAAGTATGCTGAACGGGAGCGCATATTTTCTTAGTTCCGACGTGAAACCGAAATAATTGCCGTCGGTCTCATTCTCAGGTATCAGACAAAAACTGTTGGTTCTCATCATAAAGTCATAACTCTCTTTGAATTCGGGAGCCATCTTCTCAACACAATCCCCAAGTATCTCAAGATAATCCTGTTCTTTTAAACCTACTTCAATACCGTCAAGCCACGGACTGTCATATATGTCAAAAAGTTCTGTTATTCCGGAAAGCTTATCGCGTACCGCATTACAAAGTTCAAGCGCTTCTTCCGGTGTATAATCCCTGTTATATTTCTCGGCATATACATAATCAAGATAATTATCAAACCCGTACAGTTTTGCCAGTTCATTGTTATTCTCTATCATTTTCAGATAAATTTCGGCTACACCGATCTCCAGCTTGTCCTTAACCTCATAATACAGCCTCAGCGCATCAAAATATGGAAGCGTACCATCTTCAAATTCCTTATTGACCCTTACAAGATCGTATTCTTCACCGTTATACTCAACTGTAGGATTATTATTGTCCAGATACTCCGTATACAGCTCCTTGTGTTTTTCAATATACTCAAGCTCTCCGTTTTGGGGAGTATATGCCCTTTCCAGATTCTTTATACCGTCCTCTGTCAGATACTCATACAGTACAGATCTGCAGGGCGATGCCGCTACAGTCTTCAGATTATCCAAAAAAAGATAATACATATCATTAGCAAGTGAGTTATTATACAGATACTCTTCCTTCCAATATTGATCTTTACTGTTTTTATAATAACTGATAGCAGAAAGGTACACCGCTTCTTCAAGATCCAGAACTATCGTCATGCCATCTATTATGAGATCATTCAGCTCTTCAGCATTATTTTCATCCGAACTCCCATCACCAATCCGATTAATTGTACTCTCAACCTCTTCCCTGTCATAATGAACATACTCAAGAGCACTAAAATCCACCTCTTCATGGTAACACTCGACAAGTCTTGCGGATTTAGCCGATACCGGAACACTGACCACCGATATCACAAGCAAAAAAGCAGTTATCAATGCAGAAAGCATCTTAAATCTCATATCTTTTTCCATTCCTTTTCATCCAAAAATCATATGCCGGATAACGAAATTGCTTTCCTGACCGGATTACAGCAAAGAAAACCATTTCGTTACCTTACATAATCTGACGTTTTATTTGTATCAACAAAGGGATGGATTCACGTAGTCCTCTTTCAACCTGATGTTAAAAGAGAAACCATCGGACTCCATCCCTTCATAATATATCAATGTCACCTCGAAAACGCCTTCAGCGTTTCCTCAGTAACAAAACGAGTTGCTCCGCATCTCATTTTGTTATATCGGGATATTCATCCCTGCTTTTTACAGAACAGACTTAACCTTTGCTGCTACGTTCTCAGCTGTGAAACCGAACTTCTCGAAAAGTAAGTTCTGAGGTGCCGATGCACCGAAGCCTTCCATGCATAAAGTAGCACCGTCAAGTCCTACATACTTGCCCCAGCCGAAATCTGAAAGAGCCTCAACAGCAACTCTTGCACGAACTGCCTTGGGAAGTACGCTCTCCTTATACTCTGCGCTCTGCTCCTCGAACAGATCCATACAAGGCATGGAAACTACTCTTACATCGATACCTTCTGCCTTTAAGAGTTCCTTAGCCTTTACAGAGATGCTTACCTCTGAACCGGTAGCGATAATGATGGCATCAGGAGTTGCCTTCTCAGAATCCTGGATAACATATCCGCCCTTAAGAGCATCCTTTGATGAACCTGCAATCTGAGGAAGGTTCTGACGGGTAAGAACAAGTCCGGTAGGAGTATTCTTTGATGTAACTGCGCTGTACCAAGCAGCCAAAGTCTCGGTAGCATCGCAAGGTCTGAACATATGGAAGTTAGGAAGTGCTCTCCACATAGCTGCCTGCTCAATAGGCTCATGTGTAGGTCCGTCTTCACCGACACCGATACTGTCATGAGTAAAGATGAAGGCTGTCGGGATCTTCATAAGTGAAGCAAGTCTTGCCATGGGCTTTGTATAATCACTGAATACAAAGAAGGTTGCGCCGTATCCGCGAAGTCCGTAAAGTGTAATGCCGTTAGCGATAGCTGCCATCGACTGCTCACGAACACCGTAGTGGATATTCCTGCCTGTGCCGTCTTCCTTAGAGAAGAAAGGCTCATTCTTCATATCGGAAATGTTCGAAGGAGCGAGGTCTGCCGAACCACCGAACAGTCCGGGTACATATTCCTTAACGCGGTTAAGAGCCATACCGGAAAGCTTACGTGTAGCCTCAGCCTTGTCCTCAAATTTCCAGTACTCTTCATTATTTATAAGATCCTTAGCAATATCAAGGTTGAAATCATCCTCGATAGCTTTCTTTAACTCAGGGAATTTCTCACAGTACTCTGCATAAAGCTTGTTCCAAGCTTCCTCTGCTTTTGCTCCGTTAGCTGCAAGAGCCTCATAGTTAGCATATACCTCATCGGGTACGAAGAAAGGCTCTGTACTCGGCCAGCCGATATTTTCCTTAAGTGCTAATACATTCTCATCACCTAAAGGCTCTCCATGTGCTTTTGCGGAGCCTTCCTTAGCGGGACAGCCCTTACCGATCTTAGTCTTGAACATGATGAAGCTGGGCTTGTTCTCTTCTGCCTTTGCTTCTTCGATAGCCTTCTGGATAGCAGCCATGTCGTGACCGTTCTCAACTACGATGGTCTGGAAGCCGAAAGCTTCAAATCTCTTCTCAACATTCTCTGCGAATGCGATATCTGTTGAACCCTCGATCGTGATATTGTTTGAATCGTAAAGAACGATAAGTTTTCCAAGTCCCAAAGTACCTGCAAGTGAGAATGCCTCGGATGAGATACCTTCCATCATACAGCCGTCGCCACCGAGAACGTATGTAAAGTGATCGAATACCTTGTAGCCGTCCTTGTTATATTTTGCAGCCATATGCTTTTCAGCCATAGCCATGCCGACTGCCATTGCCATGCCCTGTCCGAGAGGTCCTGTTGTAGCCTCAACGCCCTTGGTATGTCTGTACTCGGGATGTCCGGGTGTAAGTGAATCCATCTGTCTGAACTGCATAAGGTCTTCTTTTTTCAGACCATATCCGAACAGATGAAGAAGTGAATATAATAAGGTCGAACCATGTCCGCCCGAAAGGATGAAACGGTCTCTGTTTCTCCACTCAGGGTTCTTGGGATTGTGGTTCATCTCTTTTCCCCATAAAACATAAGCGATGTCCGCACATCCCAAAGGAAGTCCGGGATGACCTGATTTTGCTTTCTGAATAGCGTCTGCTGCCAGCACACGAATGGCATTTGCCGACATAATGTCAATATTGCTCATAGCTGCCTCCTGAAATTATAGTTTTGCGCTTAAAGAATGCGTCATTTGGTGTTAGTATAGCATAAATATCCGTAAATGGCAAACAATATTTTTGAGCAAAAGGACTTATAATGGAACGGCCGGCCTGCTTTGTCAGCCTTATTTCTATAATGCGCCTTTTTATATGTCACGAATAATTATCCATAGGGGCTCTTTCATATGTTTAACACTATATTTTTTATATGTCAGATATATTTTTATATCTTTAGGGCATCATACACAGCAACAGCTGCCGCAGCCTCAATGCATGGAACGGCACGTGGCACGATGCATGGGTCATGCCTTCCGGGAACTACGAGCTTTGTTTCTTCCATGGTTTTCAAGTTCACACTGTCCTGCTCTTTTGCTATGGAAGGGGTGGGTTTAAATGCTGCCCTGAAGATGAGCGGCATTCCGTTTGTTATGCCACCGAGTATACCGCCGCAATTATTAGACTTCGTTCTAACCTGACCGTTTTCAAGGTAGAAAGGATCGTTGTTTTGGCTTCCGGTAAGTCTTGCTGCTTCAAAGCCGTTTCCAAACTCCAGACCTTTAACCGCAGGTATCCCGAAGACTATCTGTGCTATTCTGTTTTCCATGCCGTCAAACATGGGGTCTCCCACTCCTGCAGGCATTCCGAATACAGCGCACTCTATGATACCGCCGACAGAATCTCCCTCTGCTTTTTTCTCAGCAATGAAAGCTTTCATTTTTTCGCCCTGTTCGGCCGATATCGTTGGGAATTCACCCTCCGCTCCGGGATTCAGATAATTTTGGCCCGAACTGGTCAAAACATACTTTTGAGCATAATCCACAAGGTCGCCTTCATCCTCTATTCCACCTATGGAAGCTATCCTGGAGCATATATATATCCCTTCCTCTTCGAGGAATTGCTTTACAATTCCTCCGGCTATGCACAAAGGCGCCGTGAGCCTTCCGGAGAAATGTCCTCCTCCGGTATAGTCCCTATCCGGACCGTATTTAACAACTCCGGTATAGTCTGCATGCCCCGGACGGGGTACATCCTTCAAGATATTATAGTCCTGAGATCTGGTATTTGTATTCCTTATTATGGCTGTTATAGGAGTTCCGCAGGTTACATTTCCTACCACTCCGCTTAAGAACTCCGGGAGATCCGCTTCCTTACGTGGTGTTGAATAAGCGTTATTCCCCGGTGCCCGACGTTTCATGAAATCATTTAGTTTCTCAAAATCTATCCTTTTACCGGCAGGGATCCCCTCCAAAGTCATCCCTATGGCCGGCGAATGCGACTGTCCGAAAATGGTCAGCCTTATATTATTTCCATAACTGCTGCTCATATACTTCCCTTCATAACCGACCGTTTCCCGGCCGGTTGCCAAATACCGCAAGACTCGTCATTACAAGGACTCTATCGGTACATATTTCTTTGGTAACGGCTATACTTTAGCATAAAAATGGTCTTATTGCAATACTTTCTTGCCAATTCATTAGACGTACCGCAAGCTCCGCGAACCACAAAAAATCATGAACACTGCTCATATCATAAGCAGACCGGCAAATACAGATTTTAATACCGATTACAGAATTTGCAGATTTTGCAGAAATTACAGAAAATACAGAAATGACAGAAATATGACAACAATACAGAATTGACAGAAATCAAACATTGGTGTATAATTACAGAAAACTTTAGGAAAAGATGATGTAAATGTATGGAGGA
Organism: Lachnospiraceae bacterium; assembly: GCA_016290905.1. GTDB lineage: Bacteria > Bacillota > Clostridia > Lachnospirales > Lachnospiraceae > RUG11977. The sequence goes on from JAEEVO010000022.1 coordinate 23,566, forward strand.
TATGTTTATGTTTGAAAATCCGTTTTCACCTATATTTGGCGGAAAGCCGGGTGTGTTCTTCGGACGCGATTCAATATTGAAACTGTTTGATCATGCTATGATTGACACCGGAAGTGAAGATCGGGCCATCTTTGTTACGGGTACATGTGGCAGTGGTAAAACTGCACTTCTTGAACAACTTTCAATTAGAGCAGGAGATAAAAAAAGAGTTGTAATAGATTTAGGACCGGAAAACATGATAATGCAGCTTGTTCACGTATTGGCCGGAGTTGATGAAGTAACAAAAACAGTAAGTCCGCAAGCTAACGTGAATATTCTGGGAATTGGCGGTGGTATTAGTACCGGTTCGATATCAAAGACTGAACGTATAGGAAGAGAAAACCTTCAAGAACTCTTACTGGAAGCGTGCGCAAATTCTAAAAAAGGAGTTCTCATTACTGTTGATGAGATTCAGAAAGTCCCGATAGATGATGTTTCGTCTCTCTGTAATGCGTTCCAAATGGTGTCTCGAAAAGGCTATGATATCATGCTGGTTGTTGCGGGGCTCCCTTATGCTTATTCTGAAATAATCAGACACGAAGGGTGTATCTACCTAAGACGGGCAACGCATATAGAACTTGGTTTATTCACATGGGCGGAGGCAGAAGAAGCTTTTAAAAAGGCCTTCTCGCTCGTTAAGGGGTTAACTGTCAACAAAGAGTTAATTACAAAATTAAACCAGACTAGTTTTGGACACCCTTATTTAATGCAGCTTTTGGGATACCATCTTGTCTTATTGATAAACGATCGAATAACAGAAAAAAAGCATCAAGTCGAGGAAACAGAGATAGACGAAGCCACAACTAATGCCATATATGCGTATGAACAACGTGCACTTAAGCCTCTCCTGGATGAACTGCCAAATAATGAAAAGATGTATCTGATAAAAATGTCGGAATCTTTAAATTCCGACCGGCTTGCTTTATGTTCTGACATTGCCCGCAAAATGGGTGTAAAGCAGAATAATCTGAGCAGAGCAAGAGCATATCTCATAGATCATGGTATTATTGCAGCTCCCGAGCGCGGCAAGGTAATGTTTTGTATTCCTTATCTTGCAGATTTTGTTAAAAAGGAAGAACAGATTACAGGCACTATAGAAATTGCAAGACAACGTAAAGTATGAAGCTAATATTATCCCCCTCTGTCCCAGACCGCGACAGAGGGGGCTTGTCTTATGAAATGAACATGGTCCATCCTTCAAAGGATACTTCGCTTTCGGGAACGTTATCCTGGACTACTACAAATTCACCGTCTATCTTTTGCAGTTCGGTATATCTGGGGTATCCGCAGTTGGTATCATACTCTTCTATCATTGTGGCGACCTTTTCGATCTTATTTCCGTTTATAATGTACTGATTTCTTATGTTTCTGGCAACATCTTCTTGATAGAAATCATATATTTTACCGGTACGTGTATCAAATACTGCGTTGCACAACTCGGAATAGCCATCTAAAAATACATACATTAATGTATCATTATTCCAGATTATACATTCGCCCTTGCAACCTTTACCTAATAAACCATAGTCTATGATAAAATCCATATATCCGTCACGCTGCATATCAACCTTTATTACCGGGGTACTGATGCTGTCCGGTCTGATATCAAAATCTATCCTTCTTATAAGTGTCTGACAGGTTTTGCCCCTGTTCCAATGAACAAAGACTATTTTCCATTCAGACTGCTCTGTCTTTATGATCTGAATATCGCAGCCGGAACCTTTCTCATAGCTTTCACCACTTATGATCCCGCGATATGAAATGACCTTTTCATCCACGTCCTTAAATGGAATATCAAACTCCGCGCATAGGTCTCCTTTAACTATCCTGTAATGCCCATCCTCCAACTCGCCGTACATAAAAAGATTGCATTTTATCTGTATTGCTTCACCGGGATTAAGCATATATAAGGGTAAGTTAAAAACAACATTTGAGACTGTCGGTATTTCATACCAATCATCAAAATATTTCTGAAGAGTAAAGCTTTCTCCGTATGAGAACTCTTTGTCAGAATCATTACGGTACTCAAGGGTAGCAGTATCACCGTCCATAGAAACCACCCTTAACGACACACCATCTTTTTCGGTATACACTTCGCTTGAAGACTTACAACAGTATTTCCGGTCATATTTACTTAATATGACGGCGTTTGGCATCCTTATACCGGAATCAAAAAAATCTTCAAGAGTGCCTTTAAGTCCGGAAGCCTCATTAAAACATTTTTCCAAGTCAAATTCTCCCTGATACAGGGAACCATCTTTAGTCAGCCAAAGACCGTTGGAATAAGTAAGCCATATTTCCCAGCCTTCCGTATCACATATGCTAATCCCATAGCAAGGTTCATTCCATTTTGATAATTCATCCTTGCCGGTGGCTTTTAGTTTAAGGTTATTTATCTCATCTATGACTTTCTGTTCCCATTCTCGGTCGAAAACCGTCCTCTGGGTTGTCTTTTCTCCGTCGAATCGATATAACATGATCGCGCTGGTTTCGGGTGATGCATGCTCTAAAAGCTTTACCTGTGTTCCGGTAACATCATCCCCTTGTCCGTTTTCTTTAGTATTTCTTGCGAAAAAGAATACAGCAAGTCCTATTCCTGCAATGACTATTATTAGAACTGAAATCCATAAGGCTCTTTTTTTATAATTAACAACACTCTCAATCCTGTCCTTTATTTTCTCTTCACCAAAAGATACCAGACCGACTTCTTTATTGGAATATCTTTTGGTACTGTCCAGTAAGACCTGAGCATAATCCGCCCTGTAAGTTTCACCTTTTCCTGTTATTACTTTCTCATCACATGCAAGCTCGACATCCCTGCCAAACAAGATATATGCCACCCACACCCAGGGCATAAACCAATACACAGAAAGGATCAGATACGCCAGAAGTTTTGTAATATGATCTTTTCTTGAGATATGTGCTCTTTCATGTGCAAGCACATAGTCACGCTGTTCAGCTTTAATAGAAGCAGAAACATATATCTTAGGACTTATGCTGCCAAAAACAAAGGCAGAACTGATAGCTTCACTTAAATATACATCATCATAAGCTGTAAGCATGATTGCACCCTTTAGTTTTCCCCTTATCTTAATATATCTTCTCACCATCAAAAGGATAAAAATGCCGGTCCCTGCAAGCCAAATATATCCCAGTATTAAAAAGATCAGGGAAACCTTGTCTGTATCTTGCACGTGCTCTACTACCGGCTGTTCATTGCCTGTGACAACTTGTATAGTGTCGTTTTCTTTATTATCTGTTATTATTTCTATTATATTTTTAACAGTATTATCCTGTTGAATATACCTTTTCTCAGATATATCAGCATGATTTTCTGATTCGGATACCGGCATTTTTATATTTATCTGCGGAGTTATATCACTATCTTTGTTCTCAGGCTCCTCATCACTTGTAAGTATTTCTTTCACTATGTTTTCCGGTGAGATTGCCGGTATGGGCGCAAAGGCAGACTCTATCCGAATCGGGATTATCAGCCTCACAGCCACAAAAATCCAAAGAGCACACAATGCCGTTTTTGATGCCCTTTTTTTAAATACTATTCTCAATAGAACTATAATAAGGATTATCCCCAATGAATATATTCCCGTCTGTAACACAGCAGAAAAAATCCGATCCATTTTACACTCCTGTTCTTAAGTTATCTATCATAACTTGAAGATCTTCTATATCCTTATCCGACAACTTTCCTTTTCTGATGAAGGCTGCCAGGAAATCAGGACTTGAGCCATCAAACTTGTTTTTCAAAAGCTCCTCCATTTCCGCTTCCTGGGCTTCCTCCTCTTTTACCAGAGAAGTCACCGTAGAGTTTTCGTTTTTAATGACTCCCCTCTCCGACAAACGTTTTATAACCGTATATGTGGTGGAATTCTTCCAGCCCAGTTCCTCCGCGCAAAGCTTGGAAAGCGCTCCGCTCTTTATAGGTTCATGCTTCCATACAAGCTTACAGAAGCGATATTCACTCTCAAATATCTTAGGTGTTTCCATGTTATCAAATCTCCTTGTCTAATCCGTTAGACAAATTATATCAACTGTATTATGGTCTGTCAAGTATTTTTTGTCTAATTCATTAGACATATGGTAAACTCAGTTTTCTGATATGTATTTGCTATTTTTATGTTATTTTTTGGTATTTTACTATTGATTTTTCGACGCGTTGCATATATAATGGAATGTATTAGGAATATTATTTAAAAGGACGGTCTGCTTATGAAACTTATGACACTTGACGAAATGCTTATATATAAAAAATTGGCAGGTTTATCCTGCATCGAGATTTCTAAAAAATCAGGCGTACCGCTCAGTACCGTACAAAAAGTGTTCAGCAAGACTACCTCTGTACCCAGGAACAAAACTTTAGTAGAACTCGGCAAGGCATTTGAAGAATACTCCAGGGACAAACTTTTTGTCTGCGACCCGGCTTATGAGGCCCAGCTCTTACAATCCATAAAAAATAAGAAAAAGCATATCTCTACAAACACTACCGATGCAGATCCTTTTACAGAAGATTTTGAAGACAATCCTGTGAGTCATGTTGAAGAAGGAATGGCTGAATACATCGCTACCGGCAGTTCAAATGCCCTTGATCTGTCTTTATATAAAGATAAAACAATCGATGATTATCTTGCTCTGCCAAACGATGTCCGTGTAGAATTGATCGATGGTGTATTCTATGACATGGCTGCTCCAAACTACCTGCACCAGCAACTTGCTGCTTTCATCTGGAGGATCTTACAAAACCACATAGATTTCAACAAAGGGAAATGTAGTGCGGCTCTTTCACCAATCGATGTCCAGCTTGACCGTGATGACAAAACCATGGTACAACCGGATGTCATGATCATATGTGACAGGAATAAGATTACCGGTCCAAGGGTGGTAGGTGCTCCCGATTTCATAATTGAGGTTGTCTCAGATTCTAACATGTATCATGACGTCTTCCGAAAAAAACTAAAGTACCAAAACGCCGGAGTCAGGGAATACTGGATGGTCTTTCCAAAAGAAAAAGAAATTCAGGTCTTCTTTTTTGAGAAGTCCTATAAACCTATCGGATACACCTTTAACGATTCCATCCCCGTTAACATCTGGGACGGAAAGTGCTGTGTTAACTTTAAAGAAATATCCGAAGCACTTGCATATTTGATGAACTGAGAGAGGACTTTCCAAATTATCTCGTCGACATTATCAGGTAAGAATCAGCGTTTTCCTTCTCAGCAGAAAATCCAGGATGTTCATGTGTATTATACCGTCATGGCTCAGATCAACCTTGTCGAGCGACATCACGTACTTTGGTGACGCATCCGTTATTTTACTGTATGCACCAAATTCTCTCTTTATTGTTGCCTCAGATGCCAATAGGTATGATACCTGGATGAAGCATTTTCTGCCGTTCCTGATAGCTACGAAGTCTATCTCCCCCTTATGTGTCTTGCCTGCAAAAACGGTATAGCCCCTTGTAAGCAACTCATTATATACTATATTTTCCAGATAAAAGGTGTCCTCATAGTTTACGGTGTTTGTATTGATCGTACGGAATCCCATATCTACAGCGTACTGTTTTTCCCTGTTGCTGAGCGCAGCCTTTCCGACAATATTATACCTTCCCACACCATGGATCAGATATGCTTTTTTCATCCTTTCAAGGTAGTTATATATCGTTCGTTTTGCAATTTCCTTATTGCTCTTTTTGTAGGTTTCAATGACATTGTCAATCGAAAACTCTTTACCGGCATTTGCAAGGATATATAGGGATATATTCATGAAGCTTTTTTTGTCTGAGCTTCTGCTCTTCCCTATAATATCCCTGTTGACAATGCTTTCATACAGATTTGAGATATATTTTCTTACCGAGCTCTCATCATGGTAGTCAAAACGAAGAGGAAACCCGCCCCATTTAAGATAGTCGAAAAACATATCTTCGTTCCATTCCATTTTATTAAGCTCATAATACTGCTTCATTTCATAGAAAGAAAACGGCAGTATTTCAAATTCTACAGTACGTCCGGTAAGCAGTGTAGACAGTTCTCCCGACAGGAGCGTTGAATTGCTCCCGGTCACAAATAGTGAAACATCCATGGTGGCTCGAAAAGAAGCCAACGCTTTTTCAAAGTTCTTGATATGCTGTATCTCATCAAGAAAAATATAGTGTTTGCCTTTCCCTGATATACGGGCTTTTATTTCCTTATTTAGATCAGAAGCGTCAGTGATATAATCATAATCCATATCCTCAAGATTCAGATATATTATCTTGTCTCCGGGAATTCCTTTTTCTATCAATTCGTCCTTTATTGTATCAAGCAATATAGATTTTCCGGCTCTCCTTACGCCTACGATAACCTTAATGATATCGGAATCATAGTAAGGACGTATCTGCTCAAGGTATACTTCTCGTTTAAGTCTCATAATGTGCACCCCCATCGTGCACATTATATCACAGTATCATGATTTGTGCAAGCATATCGTGCACAATTTATGCATTTTGTATTTTTTGTGCATGTAAGTCAACCTTTATGATTCACATTTTATATCCAACAGTCTAAAGTTATTATAATTCCATTTTTTCGGAGAAAAAACGCCTAGACACATCCGGACTTTTTTATACTTTGCGTTTGGGACACGAAGATTCCTTCAGTGCTCCGGCGAAAATATGTATATATCTATGTATAATCCTCTCGGATGAGCTTGGAAAAAGGGGGCTGTCACATATCACTTAATGCGACAGCCCCCTTTTTTTTGTTAAATCTCGATTAGATTCTGATGGAGCTGAACCGTTAATCAACTCTTCAGTTCTATTATATCAACAGATACCTTTGGAATAGATATCTTTGCACCCAATACAGATGTGTATGTATAAATCCCACGAGCTTTTCCATATACTGTTACATAATCATCCTCTAAAATTCTATATGATGTTAAAGAAGTGGAATATTCACACCAAATCACCTGACTGCTATTATTATTTACTGCCAAACGTATAGCATTGGTTTTTGAACCTTCTATTACCTGATATACCTTTCCTGTAAATGTCACATACTTCCCTTTATAGTCATCAGGAGTCCTTGCTATCTGTGTATATGTTATCCCGGTGTTATATAGCGCATCCTTTTTATCCTTTAGAACTCCGTTCTTATCAGCAATATAAGTTACTCCGGAAGACTTATCTTTTACTTCTTTATTCTGAGCAACTACTCCATCCGAATCCGAATAGTAAAGTTTCCCATCTAGAGTAGTAAATGCTTTCTGTACCAAAGAATTATCAGAGGCAAAAATGTATAATTTCCCATCTATCTTCTGCAATCCTGCTTTAATCGGGTGGCCTTTTTTATAATAATACTTTTTCCCTTTTTCTGTAACCCATCCGGTCACATCCTTTATGGTTTTTGCTTCAACCTTTTTTGAAAGTTTCTGTTCAACCAGAATTCCCTGCACTTTAATATTTGCCGCAACCTTGAATAAGTATTTTGTATCAGGTTGTAACTTCTTAGCTACATAAGTATTTTTGCTCGTCTTGCCTAAAAGTTTATATTCATTAGATGCTTCATCAAATATGTACACCGAGAAACTTTTAGCACCCTCATATTCATCCCAGTACAATTCAACTTTATTGACATCACTTACACATTTGATGTTCTTAGGTTCTGCCATTATTTTGACTTCAATCTCTATTTTGACCGGCATATTCATAAATTTATGTTTTTTGCCGTTTTTATCTTTAACCGTTATTTTTTCAAGTACACCATTTATACTTGTATGTCCGGCATTAAGACCATATATATACCCTTTTTTGTGTATTGCTATAGTATCATCATCAGAAGAAAAATCATTTTTCGGATCAGATGAATCTTTATCAACCACGTTCTTTATGTCCATAGATTCCAGATAATACCGTTCTCCGGAAGTCAGCTTTTTCTTTAGTGATAATACCAAACTCAGTTTTCCTTTTTTATCAGCCAAGAACCTCAGACCTGTTTGAGGATCCAATATTTCTTGATTTTTTAAAACTTTTCCTTCGCTATCAACATAAAAATAATTACCATCAAGACTTAAGTATGAAGATGTTTGCAGCGCTCCCTCTTCATCAAATATATATGTTTCTCCGTCAATTTCTTTTTTGATATCGGATACCTTAAAGCCATTTTCATAGTAATATTTCTTATCATCAATGACCTTCCATCCTTTTACAGCTTTTTTAGCTGTCTTACATTTTATCTTTTCCGAAAGTTCTTTTTCGATTATACTCTTACTATCACTCTTGTAATTTCCGGCGACTTTAAAATTATATGTTGCTTGCGGTTCTAAGCCTTCTACAATAAACCACGTGGTTTTCGTATCTCCGATGATTTTATAATTTTTTGAATCTTGATCATATAAGTATACCGTATAACTAACCGGTTCGATTTCCCAGCCGGCATAATCAACCCACTGGCACTTTTCCCACTTAAGCTTTATAGCCTTGTCGGATGACTCATACTCGAATTCAGTTGGAGCCTCTCTCTTTATAACAGTGACTTTATAAGTTAATATTTCATCTGCGATTTTCACAGTAATATCTGCTGAACCTACTCCTACCGCAGAAACACAGCCGGCTCTATCAACTTTTGCGACAGTTTCATCACTCGATGAGAATAATGGCTTATAATCAGATCCTTTAACAACTATCGAATCTTCATCATCAATATACAGACTTATACTATCTTTCTTCAAACTGCTTTTATCTACTGTAACAACACATTCCAAATCTTGTGTTCCGGTATTCGCGTGAATCTTTGTAGTTCCCGGTTTTAACGCAGTAACAACTCCGTTGTTAACAGTTGCTACAGTATCATCCTCTGAAGACCAAATGACCTTAGTTTCCGTGCCGGATACAGTTATCTTTTTACTATCCCCGGAAAACAAACTAATATTGTTTATTGACAGAACTCTTTCTTTTACAGTTACATTAAAACTCAATTCTAATCCATTTATTGTTCCGATAATCTTTGTAACGCCGGCTTTTTTAGCAATGACATACCCATTATCAACAACTGCTATATCTTCATTCTCCGACTTCCAGATAACAGTCCCCCGTACTCCATCAACAGAAATCTTACTTCTGTCATTATCGTATAAGGACATATCCGCCTGCATGTCAAAATCTTCCACATATATTTTCTGTGTAAAGATGGTCTGCCCTTCAATACTTAAACTCAGCGTTGCTTCGCCCCCGCTTTTTGCTTGAACATAACCTTGTGAATCTACAGAAATTACTTTCTCATTGTCTGAGCTCCATGTAATACTTTCATAAAAATCTTCACATTCAAAAAATGCTTGAACTTTATCGCCCACGCCTAACCAATTATCCTCAACTCCCATCTTGCCAATGTCATAATAGTATTCTACCAACTTAACAAAATCCCCATGAACACCATCTGGATTATAATTGTTGTTATCATCATAGCCACCTTTATTATGCAAATCTGAATGCTCTCTATATAATGATACCATATATTCCGATTTAACATCTATACCGCTAATATTCTTTTGGAATTTTGGAAGAAAAATACATATTTTTCGGTTTTCGTTCCAATCAAAATGTTCAGACTCGTAAATGATATCTCCATACCTCTCTTCACCCATAAAATGCCAACGCATAATAACCTTAAAAAAAACAGTATTTTCACATCTACATTCTTTCTCCTTTTCAGAGCCATAATAATCAATAAATAACAATCTGTCATTTGTGCTATTTATAATAATCCGAGCAGTTTCATCTACATATTGATATAAAAAACCTTCCTTAGTATTCTTCTTTTTAATTACATGCTGTTCTGCACTTACTGTTCTATTATTAATGAGCATCAAAAACATAATAACAGCTCCAAATATGATAAAAAATTTTGATTCATTTCTCCATTTCATAGTTTTACCACCTTTCTTGACATTTATTTCTCCAAATCGTTTGTGCTTTATGCGGTTTACTTTTTCAATCGAAAAATCTCTTTAGTTCTATCGATTTCTTTTACTCCCCAAGTTATTTATGCCATAACTATCTAATAATTACAAATTGTATGTCTATATAGGTATGTTTAACTTTTATAAGTTATTTTATCATACTCTTCCATATATTACAATAAGATTCATTAAAAAAATCATAAAGGCAGGTTCCCTATGCTTCAAAATATAGATTATGCCATTCTCGGTAAAAGAATAAAAGAAACTCGCCAAGCTTCCGGTATTACACAGGAAGCTTTAGCAGAAATGGTAAGTTGCAACACTTCACATATTTCTAACATTGAGAATAATTATACAAAAGCAAGCCTTAACGTTCTATTATCTATTGCCAATGCTCTTAATACTTCTATTGATTACTTGCTATCGAACCAATACAACAATGAGTCTCTAGCCTTAAATAATGAAATCCTCCGACTTTTTTCTATGTTGCCAGAAGAAAAGAAACAACAACTCATCCGTATAATAAAAGCCCTTTGATAACAATTATCCCAAAAAACTCTCTACCTCCTTTGCTTAATCACATCCTTTGATTTTAGTGTACCACATCATATAGAGTACATTTAAAAACAGATTCCATTAAATGATACTGCTAATATTATAAAAATGATATATATCGCCTGCTACTCGATTGTAGTACTTTTTATTGAACTTGTGGTGTGCCGGCAGCACAAATTTCATGCTCTTACAAATCCCTTTTACATATTTTATAAAAGTTTTTTCAAAAAAGGTTTAGTTATGAGATTAAGAAAGGGGTACAGGGAGGGGCATGACTATCATCTCCCTCCGCATACTCCGCTCCGCGCGACGTTTTTGCATGAATAAGAGGACTGGAATCTGCGTTAGCAGTTTCAGTCCTCTTGCAAAAATGTCGATAAGGATTTTGCGTATATCACAAAGCCCGGCATGTAAAAACAACGCAATATATTTACAGGAGCTTCGCAAAATCCGCCTTCGTATGCGGGGGAGAGATTGTCATGCCCCTCCCGTACAGGAAACCCCACAATCGTTCATTTCCCAATAATCTCCCAGAACCCCGGAAAAGACTTATCGGTACACTCCGCGGAAAGGTGAGACAGTCCCTTTGTGCAGGTTGTTTAGCCAGGTCTTTTTTGGCAGAAAACACATCAAGTGTCATCTGTAAGCCTGTGCATGTACTCATTGCACAGTTCTATTATATCCGCAGGAGCCTTCTCCACAAACCTTGCGCCTCTTGCAACAAGATCCAGCGTCCTCACCTGAAAACACAGAACTACTCCCTGTGTCTCTGTTCTGTTATCCAGTTCGACTTCCAGAGGATACGTTTTTGGTTTGCTTGTGATTGGAAGTACGACATTGATGTCTCCAGGAAGGGGGACTGAGTTCATAACGATAACAGGCCTGAAATTACCCTGTTCATGTCCTGTTGTCGGGTTAAGGTTAACCTTTACGATATCGCCTTTATGGAAACTCATAAAATCTCACCTCCAACATCCTGACCCCACTCGATTTCTCCTGTGTCCCCTATATCCTTCAATGTGATTTCCGAGAACGGCTTACCATAAAATTCTTCAAACATCTGTGCTGTGGTCTTTTCTTTTTTTATAAACATCCCTCCGTTCTTCAACTCATAAGACACCTTGTCTCCAGCTTTGAACCCCAGTGTCTCTGATATAACCTGAGGGATCCTTA
>JAEEVO010000101.1 GCA_016290905.1 Lachnospiraceae bacterium
TCCGACGATACCGGTCTGTTCGCAGTGGTGAACGTGGCATCTCCTGACTATATGGCTGCCGACTTTTTCCTTAAGCAATCCGTGGAACTGGCCCCGGCAAACCGCGTCGCGCTCCATCTGCGTCGGGCTCTTGACATGCTTTGTATAGAAATACATATCGTTTTCGGGATCTCTGTATTTTCCGAGCGAGATACCGCAGCAGCGGCTGTTTGAAACCTCGCAGTCCTCGATGATCCAGCCCTTGCTCCAATGAGGACCGATGAGACCGTCCTGATATGCTGCGGGAGGTGCCCATGTAGTCGCGCCCTTCGTGATGATAAAGCCGGATACGGTTATGTATCCCCTGCCGGGTTTTGAAGGCATGAAGCAGTTTCTCCTTACGGAGATCTCCGTTTTTTCCTTATTGGGATCAAGCCCGTGGAAATTTGCATAGAGAACTGTTTTGCCGTCCTTCTGTTCCGTGAACCATTTGTAGGTCGATTCCTCAAGATTGTAGGCACATTCGTCCGGCCTGCCTGCGATACACTCCTCGAGCGAGACGGTTTCGTACATCATAAGATCGTTGATGAATACTGCGCCTGTGTGCCTTACCGTGGGAGCAAAATACCAGTCACCGCAGACAAACGTGGTATAGGGATTGTATGTCCCGAATATACCGTTGTCAACCTCTGCCTTCCAAACGTCACCCTCGTATTTTTCCCAGGTCTTAAGCTCCTCTGCACCGGTGATGACCGCACCCAGTTTTTCTTCAGAGCGGTAAACTATCCTTTTTTCGGCGGTACCCCCGTTTACAGGATTAACGTATTCCCGATAGATTCCGGGAGCAACTATGACTTCATCCCCGGGAACAGCAATCTTGGCTGCGTCATTGATGTGACGGAAGGGCATTTCCTTGGAACCGTTGCCGTCGCGTGATGCATCGGCTTTTACATAATATATCATATATCCTCCTCCTTTTATCCGATGATATCCGGATGATAAAACAAATTTTTTGGGTTTTGAAAGCGGACAGACCGTATGTCAATATCACCTCAAAAAGTTACATGAACAGAGGCTCGTACCAGCGATATCTGTACCTTTCGTTTGTTGCTTCATCTATGGCGATGATCTCTTCATCCGTCAAAAGGAAATAGACATTGGTATAATTACCGTCCTCGTCCTTGATATCGTTCCAGGTAACATCGATGTGGTACCATGTCCCGTCGATATTTACATAATTCCATATATGCGAACCGCGGTTGTTTACAAGGACATTATTCTCTATCCCCAGAATGTTAAGAATGATACGGAGTGCCGCGGTATAGGCTTCGCACACGCCGTCCCCGAGGAAGAACACGCCGTCGGCATCTCTTTGGGGACATTCTGCCTTTGCGGGAATGGGAGAAGAGTAGGTAGTCATATCGCATATCCTGTTGTTGATATAGAGAAGAGCTTCTTTTATATCATCGGGATAAAGTGATATCGCTTCATTAGCCATCTGATAAGCCGCATCAAGGACTTCTCTGACCTCTTCGCTGATCTCATAGTCGGTATGTCTCAGATATGTTATTGCCTTCCAGGCTTTTTTATATGTAGGTTTGAGTATGAGCGAAGAGTCTTCTTTGGCAGCATAAAGGCCCATCGCCGGCATATATCCGCTGAGCTCGCTGTAATAGATCAGACGGTTGCTGATGATCTTCCACCAGTAAGGTGCGTCATATCTGTCGTATTTGACTTCAATATATGACGCTCCGTTCTCGAGAGCTTCTCTCAGATCGAGGATAAGGCTGTCGGGATCCTTTGCGGTAATGGTATAGGATGCCTGATAAGGGGTCTTTTCGTGCGGGATGAGGAGCCCGTAGGTCTTTGATCTTACCGTCACACTGCAGCTGTATTTCTTGTTTCCGCTTTTTGCGGTGATAACGGTCGTACCTTCGGATATACCTTTTACCCTGCCCTTTTTACGGCTTACGGTTGCAATGCTCTTGTCGGCACTGGTCCATTTAAAAGTACCGGAACTGTTTTTTATTTTTAGCTTAAAGGTTTCACCGGTATATATGGTCTTCTTCGTCCTGCTGATCTTTTCCGTTGCGGCATCGGCATGCCCATAGGGCAGGAAACGGACGCACTCGATAAAGAGGAGCAGGATGAGAAGCAATGAAAATAATCTTTTTAAGTCTGTTTTTTCTTTTATCATCATTTTATGAGCTTATGCGATAGAACTGAGATAAAGTTTTGATTTTTCAACATTTGCAGAAAGCTTTGCACCTACAAGTCCGGAAACTTCCTCGATGATGCTTACGGGTATGTAGAGCAGGTCGTTTTTCACGGTAGATTTTCCGTACTTAAGCGTAATCTTTGTTTTTTTGCCATTGGAATCCTTATAAGTTACGGTATAGGAGTTCTTTCCCTGTTTAAAGGTCAGGGTAACGCCGCCAAGCTTTATGGTTGCTTTCTTGCTCTTAAAGGTATATTTGCCTCCTGCGGCTTCAATAGCAGCTTTTGCGGGAACATAATAAACGGTCTGCTTTTTGCCGTCTGCTTTACCGGATACCTTGAATGCCTTTTCTTCAAGAGCCGTGGTTCCGAGATATACAGATATGTTTGCCTTCGCTTTTTTGAGTGCCGAAGAAGTGACGCTGACGGTTGAAGGAGCAGCGGGTTCGGTCTTGCCACCATCGTATTTGCCTGCTTCAAGATCGTCGACAACCTTCTGCACAGCCCTTGCGTAGGCCTTTGCACCATCAGCGTTGGGATGGATTGAATATGAAGAAACCATGCCTACTTCGCTGAGGTCTTCGGGCATGATCTTGGTGATGATCCCGTTGAAATAGGGCTCGGAGGTATATGCCTCGTGGCCTTCAAATTCTTTTTGAACATCGGCAAATACTATGTTTAAGCCCTCGCTGCGGCATTCCGCAACAAGCTTATCGAGCTCGGCGTTAAATTTTTCAACTGAGTCGTTTACGAGTGCGACCTTTTCAACCGAAACGGGAAGTTCGATGAATGAAACAACCTTAAAGCCTTCGGGATTTAAGAACTTGGGATAGCCTGCAACTATAATCGTTGCCTGGCTGCCGGCTTTTGCTGCAATATCGTTGTAAGCCTTTTTGATGTTATCCCTGATGCCGCCCTTTGCGCTGAATTTTGTCCAAACGTCATCGAGAGCTTTTTTAAGGGAATCTTCCGAGCCGGTTATGGCGCTTGAAACGATCTCTACAAAGCCCATATCATTGCCGCCGATAGTAACGGTTACGTAATCCACGCTTCCGGCTTCAAGTGTATCAAAAACTTCTAACTGGGGAGTGAGCTTACAGGTTCCGGAATAATCACCTCTTTTATAGGTTTTATCCTGTCCTTCATAAAAATGATTGGTCTTGGCTCCGGAGGAAGCGCGGAAAAACCAGTTTGTATCCTTATGATCTGCGAGTGTACCGGATACTCCGTTTATCTTAAGCTGACCGGACCAGGCAAGTTGCGATCTGTGTGCAAGCCAGTCCTCATCCTTGGTTTTTACTGCGTTGTCATTATCCTGTCCGAAGAAAGGTTCGATGCCTTCGCCTGACGAATAGGAATCACCGAGCGAAACCACGATCTTTTCGCCTGACTTCGCTGCCGCATCCGTTCCCTTTGAAGGAGCAAATGAAACCCCTGATATTACCAGTATGGCAGAAAGCAGGATTGCAATAAATTTCTTCATGTTTTTCATGTTGATTTGCCTCCTTTTTTTTAATCTCATTATACTATCGGGACAGGTAAAAATCAACTTAAACTTTCCTTAAGAATCAAAAAATAATTGACCGTGTAATGCGTTTTTGGTATACTTATGTTACTGTTGGAAAGAGGAAAAAAGGAGGTGCACAAAGGTGGATCTGGATGGAATAAAACGGTTTTACGAGGAAAACATGTACGGTGTTTGGCGGGACGGTGAAAACATAAGCTATGAACGTCTCGGACGGGACCCTAAGGAGACGGAGGTTACCGATAAGCCGCGAAATCCCTTTGAGGTGATCGGTGGTGAGCTTATAAGGATCACGGTGGAAAAGAACGGCAGAAAGACGTCGTTTACGGTACATGCGTTTGTCCCGGAGGATAGCAAAAAGAAAGACTATCCCAAGGGTTTTCCCTTTATCATATGCATGCATCCGATAATGTCTAAGGATACGGCTCTTGAAAGCGGTTACGCGGTTTTCTTCATGGAGAGCTACAGTATAGCTTCCGATGACATAAAGCATAACGGAGCATTTTACGATATATATCCGTACGGTACGGAAGCTTCTGAACAGACGGGAGTGCTCATGGCCTGGTCATGGGGCGTGTCAAAGGTACTTGATGCGGTCTGCTCGGGACTTGACGGTGAGCTTTTCCTTGATAAAAACGCCGCTATGGTTACCGGCGTGTCCAGATGGGGAAAAGCAACGGCGGTCTGCGGAGCCTTCGATAAACGTTTCAGGATGACCATACCCGCATGCTCGGGAGCCGGCGGACTGGCCCTATACAACTATTTTTCGAAGGGTAACACCTACGATCTTTCGTCAATAGGAGGTCCGAAGGAGTATACCTACGGAGAAAACGAGCCTTTAAGCTGTCTGCAGTCAGATGCCGAAAGAGGCTGGTTCAACGATGCTTTCTTAAAATACGGTAAGCCCGAGGATATCCCTATGGATCAGGAAAACCTTCCGGTGCTTGCAATGGATAAGGACAGATATTACTTTGTAATAGCCGCATGCATGAGTGAGGACTGGGTGAATGCTCCTTCAATGTGGGAATGCTATAAAAGAGCAGACAGGGTTTACTGTGAAAACGGTCTCAAGGATCATCTGGCAGTACATTTCCACAGAGAGGGACATGCGGTGACCGAAGAGGACATGCAGCTTATAATAGCATATTTCGACAGGATGTATTACGGGAAGGAAAACGGCCTTGATCGGGAAGCCCTGAAAACCACCGTGTTTGCGGGACAGGAGTACTAAAATACGGTTAATATCCTTCCTTTTAGCGGGAATGAAAAGCTTGACATCAACCATTAAAAATAGTATATTTATCTTTAAGTAACGGGGCATATTCTGCTACGGAGTACAAATAATTTTGATTCGGAGGAAGTGTGAATGTTTGGGGATAGTTCGAAAAAATATGAAAATGAGTATGAGGCACGTATTGCTGCGTTGGAGGAAGAGCTGAAGGAAGCTAAGCAAAGAACACAGCTTGAGAGCCAGAAGGTTGATATTTTAAACAGAAGTACACATCTTGGTATATGGACCGCTTATTACGGGGATAACGGAGAAATATCCGATGTTGAGTTTTCTGATGAGTTCCGTGATATGATCGGTTATACAAAGATCGAGTTCCCGGACAGCATGGATTCCCTTTCAAAGATAATACACAAGGATTATATAGAAAGTGTATTTGCAGCATACGGAGCAGCTGCCGCAGACAAGAGCAACCGTACTAAGTATGATATTGATTATCCGCTGCTCACAAAGCAGGACGGCTATAAATGGTTCCATGCCGCAGGAGACTGCATCCGCAGGCCTAACGGACTTCCGAGGGTATTTATAGGAACATTTACCGATATTGATGAGAAAAAGAAGACTTCCGAGGTACTGGAAGTGCAGCAGCGCCGTCAGGGTGCGGTCGATCTTATGATGCTTGAAGGCACATGGAGCATGGACCTTACAAAATACGCCATCGACAATCCGAATTCTCCTATGGTTTTTTCTACACAGTTTAAGGAAATCCTGGGATTCGGACGCGGGCATGAGCATGAATTCCCCGATATCATGCAGTCATGGATATCAAGGATCCATCCGGATGATGTAGCGGGCGCATCCGCAAAGATGGGAGAGCAGCTTGCAGATCCCAGCGGCAAGACCGTTTTCGATATGGAGTACCGTATGAAGCATCGTAACGGTAAGTATATATGGCTTCGTTCATCAAGTACCGTTGTATGGTCCAGAGACAAGGTTCCGCTGATGGCAGCAGGTACTATCCTCGATATTACCGAGCAGAAGAATAATAAGCTCCGTTTTGAACAGGAAATGGCTCCGAATATCCAGTCCTTAAAGAACGGTATCACAGAGATCGCATCTTCGGTTGACAATGCTACACGCCAGATGAACGAGATGGCTGAGCGTCAGGTAAATGTATCCGAATTTGCAAGAAAGATCGAGAAGGCTGTTGATGCTTCCATGACCATTATCGTGAGCATCCAGAGCATTGCGAACAGGACGAACCTTCTTTCTCTTAACGCCAGCATAGAGGCGGCAAGAGCCGGAGAAGCAGGACGCGGATTCGCCGTAGTTGCTACGGAGATTGGTCAGTTGGCAAATAACTCCGCAGATGCAACCAAGCAGATTGCAGATATCATCCAGGGTATGACCGAGAAGGTTCGTGACCTGGCTGAGAAGTCCGAGGCCAATACCAAGATGATTAACGATAGTTCTGAAGCGATTACCAATGCAGCTGCAACCTTCAAGCAGATTACGGAAGACCTAAGCAATGCATCCCAGACCTTGTCTCAGATGGCACAGCAGATGGGAACGGTAAACGATGTAGCAAGCAACATGGCTTCTGTATCTGAGGAACAGTCCGCAACCTCTATGGAGATTACCAATACCATCAACCAGTTGACAGAAAGCTCCAGAAATGTTGCAGAGTCCTCCAGTACCGTATCCGATGCAGCAGCATCCGTTGCGGAAGCGGTTGATCAGATTAACGATAGTGTAAGCTTCTTCACTATTGATGCAGCCCAGAAGATACAGGCAGTGCTAGACACGAACGGAACAGAGGAGGAAGAGGGATAATCCTTTCTGTTGCAGGCAAAATCATAGATGATTACAATAAAAGGCGTAGGAGACTACGCCTTTTATTTTTGGAGGATGAGAGATGATTCAAGTCTATTGCGGTGACGGAAAAGGAAAAACCAGCGCAGCGGTTGGAGCGGCAGTTCGTGCGGCAGGCCATGGAATTCCCGTGGTGTTTGCCCAGTTTTTAAAAGATGATACCTCCGGGGAAATCGAGATTCTACGGAGCATTCCCGGTGTGGCAGTGTTGCATGCGGCCCATAACTTTGGATTTTGGAGAAGCCAAAGTGAAGAGGAGCAGCGTACCACGGTGGAAGAAGGGAAGGCGTTGTTGCAGCAGGTGGAGGATACCTATCACCGTGCGACGCGAAAACATCCGGATGCAGACGCCGAGATTGATTTCCTGATTGTCCTGGATGAGGCCATGGCGGCCATGCATGCGGGAATTCTTACGGAAGCGGAAGTGTTGGATTTTATCCGTGGCGTAGGAGAGCAGACGGAAGTGATTCTTACCGGACGGAATCCATCAGAGCGTATTCTCGATGCAGCAGACTATGTTTCCGAGGTGGTTCCAAGGAAGCATCCCTACG